>JAUYBJ010000177.1 GCA_030693155.1 Methylococcales bacterium | reverse complement strand
TGCTATCGGCGGCGGTCGTTCAGGCATTATCGAAACCACTTTCCGTGACGAATGTGAAACCGATTTATTCGGCGAACAAGCGGTATTATGCGGCGGTGCGGTTGAACTGGTCAAAATGGGCTTTGAAACTTTGGTTGAAGCAGGTTACCCAGCTGAAATGGCGTATTTTGAATGCTTACACGAATTGAAATTAATTGTAGATTTAATGTTTGAAGGCGGCATTGCCAACATGAACTACTCCATTTCTAACAATGCAGAGTATGGCGAATATGTAACAGGCCCTCAAGTCATTAACGCAGAAAGCCGTAAAGCAATGCGTCAAGCCTTGAAAAACATCCAAAACGGCGAATACGCGAAAAAATTCATTCTGGAAGGTTTAACTAACTACCCAGAAATGACTGCAAAACGTCGTTTGAATGCTGAGCATCCAATCGAAGTTGTCGGTGCACAACTGCGTAGCATGATGCCTTGGATTAAAGCGAACCAAATCGTTGATAAATCTAAAAACTAAGTTATCACGCTTGGTTTAGCACGTTAAAAAGCCTGTCATAATGACAGGCTTTTTTATGGTTCGAGCTTGAACTAAGGTGACAAGAATCCACTATTGTCGTAATTACATTGCGCAATGCGACCTGGATTGCCGAGTACCAGACAGCGGGATGGAATGTCCTGCGTAACTACTGCACCTGCACCAATAGTGACACCATCCCCCACAGTGACATCCGCGCATATCTCTGCATGGGGACTGATATGGACACCTTCATTAATCACCAAACCTCTCCCTGTCGTTTTTTTTGCTCCCAACTTGACGTTTTGATAGATGTAGCAGTGTGATCCAATACGGCAATTTCTTACTTCAATGCCTCCGAAGTGAGCGATGCAGAAACCAGATGCAATATCGGCACTTTGTTCCAGATGAATATCATAGAGATTGTGTATGCACACTGACAGCACCCAGTAAGCGGGGTAAAGGGGAATCGCGATGACCCAGCCAAAGCGATGTCTGCGTATCCTTTCCAACCAGCGTCCAAAGCGATAGACGATGGTTGCCTGAAGCCCTTGTCCGCCCCATAACAGAAAGCGCAGCTTACTGGCTGGAGAGCAAATTTTTCTTTGTTCAAATGTATATTTGATGTCTGCACGAATATAGTCAAACATTTTAATTACCCCCGTTTGGTATTTACATACGACACGGCATCAATGTTCTGCCGTTTGCGTAACTCGGTATTATCAAAATTGCGCAGCACCAGCCGCGCAGGATTGCCCTGCATGACAACACCCGCAGGGATGCTTTTGGTCAGTACCGTGTTGGGTAATAGCGTAGCACCATCGCCGACAGTGATAGTCCCGTAAATGACACAATTAGCGCCGATCCACACATTGCGTCCGATGTTTGGGCACCCACTATCAACATGACTCATGCCGACAGTCACTCGCTCACCAATGACTGTTCCTGACCCTACTTTTTCGGGGCCGAAAACGATATGCCCTTGATCGGAAAAATAAACGCCACCTTCAATTTCACTGCCATCAGAGGTATAACTTTTGGTACTAATTTTAACAAACTGCCTTAACAGCGCAAGCGGAGCCAATATCAACAGCCAGAGCCACCTGCTTCCACCATTATTTTCCTTACGTTTTAAATGTAAATACTGATCTATGCGATATATCAGCAAAAACCGCAAACCAGAGGAAACTATCAATAACCATAAACGTGAAAGCAGGCTGACAGGACGATCCGGCCAGCGACGCTGATGGGCGATATTGATATCCATCGACAGGCGGCTCATTTCATCACCTGCTTGGCAGGAAGCGAGCCGAGAAAGTTCACTAGTTCAGCACCTAGCAACACCTGACCATGATCATTAAGATGACCGCCATCATTAGTAATTTCTGGACACAGTACCTCGACTTGCTGCCCATCCACCTGTGTAATACAGGCTGCTTGACCACTCGCTTCAGTTTCGGCTTTGGCAAGATCAAACAAACGACCGTCGGCAAGATATTGTTGACGAAGCAGGGCATTAAATGCGCCGCGTTTAGCATTATCTACAGTGCCGTTAAGTGGCTTGCCCAGCAGTTTTTTTACCCATGCCTTCGGCCCCGTTTGTACGGCTGTCAATGGTGCGGTAACGGCTAAAAAACGAGTGTGCGGATACTTTTTTGCCAAAGATTCCAGACTGCTGATGTAATCGTTTGCCAATTGTCTGGCATCGGTATCGGCATTGAAATCAATGTAGCATAGCTTCATCAGTGCGACATCTGCGTCCTGAACCGCACTTTCATTAATAGCGGCAGCAAAATCCTGAATCTTGGATTTAGGGTCAGTATTATTGCCGATGTAAAAATGACTGATGCCTGACGGAAAAGGTGCTGTCCGTTGCTCGATGATATTAATGGTGACACCGTCTCGTGTCGCCAGATGCTTTACACCGTTGAGGATATTATCTCCCACTGACTGGTGCCCGAAAACCACCCGTTTTTTTTCCAGTGCTTGCCATGCCGATGGGCTGATTTGTGTTATTAACGTCATGGGTGTTTCCTCCTGTTTCGTTTTATTGCAACCTGCTAATACCAGTAGCATTATTGCGACTGGTAAACCTGTTTTTAGTACGTTTTTCATTGTCATAACCCCTATTTATAACCGTTTATCCAACTGCATTTAATACGTTATTTTCAGTTAAAACTTGGCGGTTTATTATTCGGGCCAATCACTGTTTCAATGGGTATTCCTGCCCAATGCAACATAGCAGTGGTCTTGCGTTTGGCTTCAATGTCATTGTAAATAAATTCCGCCTGCTCAATACTGACAGCCAATGCAGCCGCTAAAACAGCAGGTGCTTCACCACGGTTGTAAGCCAGTAAGGCAATATCCATTTTGTCGTAAGGCAATGCGTAATAAAATTCGTCTTGCCCTTGCGCCATGCTGTAGGTATCGGTGGTGGGCTGGGCGTTGCATATTTCTTCTGGCAGTTTCAGATAACGCGCCAGCGCATAAACCTGTGTTTTATATAAATGCGCAATGGGTTTGACATCGGCTGAACCATCGCCATTTTTCACAAAAAAACCTTGGTCATATTCCACGCGGTTGGGTGTACCGACGACCGCATAATTCAAGCGGTCGGCATGAAAATACTCAAGAGTTTTGCGCACCCGTTGTTTGAAATTGGTGGCGGCGACAATTTGCAGGTAATTTTTTGAGTCCAGTCTTTCCTCAAATATTTGCCCATCAGGCGACTGCACGACTAATTTGAAGAAATTAAAATGCCCTGTCTGCCCACCTGCGATAACGATTTTATTTTTCCAGCCATCACTATAATCTGGAAAAACCGCACGAATCGCCTCGTCGCGCCAGCGATAACAACCCAATGCCTCCAAGGTGGGTGCAATATTGAATTCTTCGTGGGCGAGATTGAATTGCTTCACCATCATGCGCCCGCGCAGAGTGCTTTCGGAAACGGAATCACGTTCAGGCATTAAGATACCGAAAACCCGTTCAGCTCCGACCGCTTGTACGGCTAAGGCAGCACAGACCGCGCTGTCTATACCGCCAGAAATAGCGACAACCAGTCCACGACGATGTAAGTGACTGCGTAACAACTCACGCAAACGCTCGGCAATTTTAGCCACTTCAGCAGCTTCGTCGATTTTTAGCGCGTCAATAAGATTGTTGGACATGGGAAACTCCTTAATAATAAATTAGTTACATTCGGCGAGTAGCGAACCGCACTGTTCCATAATCAGTTTGCGGGATAACTTGCCGTTGGCGGTGCGTGGCAGTTCGGATAACAACAAAACGTGTTTAGGTATCATGTAGTTTTCCAGCCGCTCGTTACAAATATGTTTAATCTGTTGTATGCTCAACGCTTCACCGTCTCGTACCACCACAAAGGCACATACCGCCTGACCTAGTAAAGCATCAGGGATACCTGCTACGACTACTTCCTGAACAGCGGACAAACTGTAGATTGCATTTTCAACCTCAGCGGGACTGACTTTTTCGCCACGGCTTTTGATGATTTCATCGCTACGCGCCACAAAATATAAATCGCCGTCTGCATCCTGCTTAAATAAGTCGCCGCTTTTCAACATGAACTCGCCTGACAGTGCACTAGGTACCAATACTTCGGCCGTTTTTTCAGGCAATTTCCAATAACCCCGCATGACATGAGGGCCACGCACATACAGCGTACCCACTTCGCCCTGCGCCACTGCTCGTCCGTCTGCATCCAGCAACAGCAGTTCAGTACCCGGTATGGCGTGACCTACTGATTCTGGTTTGGAATCGGCTAAATCAGGGTTTAAATAAGCACACCGAATACACTCGGTTTGCCCGTGCATCTTGTATAAGCTGGCGTTCGGAAATAGTCGATGTATGCCTGAGATAAATTCCACGGGCAATGCGGCGGCGGCGTTGGTTAATATACGCACACTGGGGAAATGCAATGATTGTTTGGCATCATGCGCCAACATCAAGGCAAAGACAGTCGGTACACAGGCAAAGCTGGTAACCGCTTCGTTATTCATTTGATGAAACACTTGTGCTGGATAAGTGAATGACCGTTCCAGTACCAGCGTTGCCCCTGCCCGCACCGCAGAAAACCACTGAAAAAGACCATAGCCAAAATTGAGCGGTAACGCAGAAAACAGGCGGTCGTCGTGGGTAAAACCCAGATATTCATGGATGCTGTCCAGCACAAACAACAGCGACTGGTGCGTGTGCATCACGCCCTTGGGATCGCCCGTCGTGCCAGAGGTATAAATGAGTGCTGCCAAATCCAGCGTGATGGCGGATTGTCGCGGCGGCGTGGTCGGCATATTGACCAAGATTTCGTCCAGATTTTCAAACCCTGCGGGTAATCCTTTGGCTTCATGCGTACACAATACCTGCAAACTCGGCATCTGCTTTGACACCGTAGCGAACACCCTTGCGAGATGCGGCTCACTCAGCAATATACGACTGTCGGAATCATGCAGAATAAATGCCAGTTTATCGTGCTTGGTTTGCGCATTGATGGCAACGAACACCCCGCCCGCTAACAGCACGCCGTAAATTGACGCGGCACATTGCCAAGTGTTGTCCATGAAAATCGCGACACGATCACCGCGACGCACACCGCGTGCCTGTAAAGCATGGGCAAGCCGACAGGCGTAATGCGTTACCTCAAGATAGCTCATCCGTATATCACCTACTACCAACGCAGTATGATTTGGATAGCGTGCGGCAGAGGCAAACAAGATCTCTTGCAATAATCGGGGCATGGCGGTCACCATTCCTCCTCAGGCTGCAATGAGTTGTTTGCGCGTGATGAACGCGACCAGACTATCCACCGAATCCAAATTGGCAGGCAGCATTTCGTCATCGTTTACCTTGATACCAAAAGTATCTTCAATGAACAGGATGATTTCCATCACGCCCATAGAATCTATGATGCCGCCGTCAAGAAAAGATTCGTTATCCTGTAAAACAGACTCATCATCAGTGAACAGCAGGTTGCTCAAAATGTATTGTCGAATCGTATTTTTCATGTTCATCTCCAGAACTGGTATTACGTTATATAGAAGGGGGTGTACCCGCTGTGCGGATAGTTTGAGAAAATTGTTCAATAAAAAAATAATGGCACAACTGAGTAGACAACACGCCCACTAACGCCATATTGTCTTTGTAGGCGATTGAACTGCCGCGCCGCGCTTTTTTCAGCAGAAAGCCGACTTTTTGCGCATCAAAATAGCCGTAGCGTTTGAGCTTGTCTTCACTGAGTAAATCATCCACATAAGCAGGCGGATGGGTCGAAAAAAACGCGGGAATGTCGGGGGCGCGATAGGGTTGTTTGTGCCGTTCAAGAATTTCTCTGGGCAACTGGTTTTTCATGGCTTGCTTGAATAAATACTTCTCATTGAGTACGCGCATTTTCAGGCGTGGATTCAGACGATTGGCAAACTCAATAACGCGGTGATCTAAAAATGGGAAACGTCCCTCTACTGAATTAGCCATTAACATACGATCGCCCTGAGAACACAGTAAATAGTCGCCCATCAGCGTTTTAGCTTCCAAATATTGTGCGCGGTTAAATGAATGCCAGTTGCCAAAAGCCAGCGGTAACTGACCGCCCAAGCGTGCCACTGCATCATCACGCAGGGTGGCGTTAAGTTCCTTGGAAAAAAATACTTTGCACTGAGCAGTAGTAAACCAGCGAGTAAGATGACTGAAACCAAACTGATTGGGATTATCCAGACCGATACTGTAATAATTGCGTAAGTAGGCTTTAGCTTGAGTGCCAGAGGTTTCCAGATAGGGATACAGTTTTTTCAGTAGCAGAGGTCGCCATTCAGACTGCGGTTGCCGCGCCCAGAATTGACGAATCTTGGCTTCTTTAAATAAATCGTAGCCACCCAAGGCTTCATCAGCACCTTCACCCGTGAGAACGACTTTGTAACCTGACGCGCGTACCAAACCTGACAGTTGCCGCATGGGGGTGGGCGCAGTGCGCAAGATCGCAGTTTCGGCGTGAAAAATAGTAGCGGGAAAATGTTCGGCAATGTCGCTGTTTTGGCAACGTATCCGACTATTTTCGACCCCAAGATAGTCAATCATTTGCTGTTGAAAAACCGATTCATCCAGTGATTGATCTTCAAAACCGATAGAAAAGGTTTTCAGTGGCGTATCTGAATGACGGCGTATCAGTGCAACTAATGCAGAAGAATCCAGCCCACCTGACAAATACGCGCCGACAGGCACATCGGCACGCAAGCGAATAGAGGTGGCATCGGCGAGTAAGTTGTACAACTGTTCTGCCAGTTCAGCATCCGAGCCTTGATGATAATCGCCCTGTTCAGGAAAATTCCAATCCCAATAAGTGGATTCACGCACCTGACCTTTTTCTACTACCAGCAGGTGTCCAGCTGACAGCTGGAAAATATTTTCAAATAGCGTATTAGGGCTACGCGGTGCCCAGAAAGTGAAGGTTTGATCCAGCGCGTCTGCGGAGATGCGTGGTGCTTCGAGTAATTGGGGCAATAACGCTTTAATTTCAGACGCGAACAGCAGTCTGTCGCCTTGGCGCGTATAGAATAGCGGTAAAATACCGACACGATCGCGTACTAATAACAAGCGTTGGCGATTGCCGTCCCACAGCGCGATGGCAAATTGTCCGTTCAGGTGTTGTACAAAATCATCGCCATATTGTTCATAGGCATGAATAATCACTTCGGTATCACTTCGAGAATAAAAACAATGCCCTTTTTTAATTAACGTATCGCGCAATTCCAGATAATTGAATATCTCACCGTTGAATGTGACCCATACGGTCTTATCCTCATTGTGCATGGGTTGCGCACCACCGGCGAGGTCGATGATACTCAGGCGAGTATGCCCTAAACCAATACGCTGATAAGGGTCAAGGTAGACACCACACCCATCTGGACCACGATGATGTAACGCAGGCAACATACTGCGCACGTCGTTCTCATTAATGAAGGTTTGCATCGACAAAGCGGCGATGCCATTGATTCCACACATATATTCATCCTCTGAAAGCGTCAAAAATCTTCAGTTTGAATGTATCAACATAAATTTTAAGAGCCGCGATTAGCCCTTTTCATTTAGGAGCAAATCAAACCCCCTTGATTGTCAGTATCAACGGGAAAGCCATAAAAAACAATTAGTTAAAATGGTGTATTAATGGGTAGAAAATGGATATATAAAATACCCAAAAAAAAATATTGCAAATGTGCTTTTAACAGATATACGGCATTTATTATGAGTAAATCAGATAACTGTTATTTCAGTATGAAAGCAGGAACTAAGCTCCTAACAACAAGTCACCGTGTTGTATATTTAACTCAAGTCAGACCGTCGTCATTCCAGCATGGATGCTGGAGCCGTAGACCGCAAAGCGAATCCCTATGGTTTTTTGAGTTTATATTAAAGATTGAGTAACGGCATCTAAACAGCATAGATGTTTCGCGTCACTGCCATTAAGTTAAGAAAAAACCCCAGCGGGGTAAAATGTTTGTAGCATCAAGTGATTAGATACAACATAACCCCGTAGGGGTGAAATGTTTGTTTTCACCGAACATTTCACCCCTACGGGGCTTTATTGTATTTATATTTTGTTGCTACAACCATTTCACCGCTACGCGGTTATGAACCGTCAGGCTCAACTGTGGGCAGTGATGTACAGCGTACCCTACTGAACTGTTGAAATCCAAACTGTAATAGCACGACTGCCAGTCCTTGAAGGCATTGGTATCTACACAAGTTTCATAAGCACTTGATTTTAAAAGAAATCATTAGCTTGAAGAAATTTCATAACTCATTGTTTTACAAAGAGTTATCAAGGATGTGTAGATACCTTTGCCTTGAAGGACTGGCAGTCGTTACGGAGAACCATTGTCCTGCACTATTCCAGCGCGGTGTGGACAAAAGACGCTGGAGCGTCAACAGCGGCATTCCCACGCAGAGCGTGGGAACAATAATTACGACTCAGTATCTTTACAATAGCCAAAATGCTCTCACACGTCTCCCCCATTCCCAAATCAGAAATTTCTGCCCGACAAAACCTAAAGTGGTTGTTTATCCTCAGAAACATGATGGTAGCCAGCGAATCACTGCTGATTTTTATATCGGTGTACGGGCTGAATATCCGTCTGCCTGAACAGCAGCTGTGGCTGGTTGTCTCTGCGATTGTCGCGGTTAATTTATACACCTCAATGCGACTGGACACTGATGAGCCTGTGACGCAGGTAGAAATTTTCTCGCAGCTCGTCATTGATGTCATCGGTATCACAGGTTTACTGTATATGACGGGCGGTGCATCCAATCCCATTATCTGGGTGTTTTTGTTGCCGGTGATTATTACCGCTATCATGCTGCCGCAGTCGTATGCGTGGTATATGGTTATTTTAACCACCACCATGTACACGATACTGATTGCCTATAACATCCCGTTGCCTTCCATAGAACCGCACGCACCTATCTCCACCGAAATGACGCACCCGGGCATGAGCAGTTATCAGATGCTTAAACAGGCGCACATCCTCAGCGACAAGCATTATTTTAATCTGCATATGTTCGGTATGTGGTTCGGTTTTGTGTTCAGCGCGGGTCTGGTGGCGTTCTTTGTGGTCGCCTTGGCTAAGGCGTTGAAAATTCAGGAACGCAATCTTGCCGAAGCGCGGGAAAATGCGTTACGCGATGAGCGCGTTGTGGCATTAGGCACGCTGGCAGCCAGTGCGGCACACGATATGGGAACACCGCTGGGTATTATCGCCATTGTCGCCCATGAATTGGAACAAGAATACCCAGAGCATCTGTATCCTGATCTGCACCAAAAAGCCATCATCATGCAGCAACAAATCAACCGCTGCAAAGACACGCTGTCCGTGATGTCGGCATCGGCAGGGGAAATGCGTGCAGAATCGGGCAGCAGTATGTTATTGACCGATTATATTGATAACGTCATCATGCAATGGCGCACCCACAAGCCCTCGGCAAAACTCAATTTTTTTATCGCACCCACCGTGGATGCCGAGGCAAAAATTATTGCGGAACGCACACTGACCCATTCTTTAATCAACATTCTTAATAACGCTGCCGAAGCCACCCAGCCTGAACTCGGCATTGAATTTCATGCGGACTGGGATTTGGAACAACTCACCATTAGAATATGTGATTTCGGTATCGGTCTGCCCCCCGAACTGTTGGAATTTGCAGGTAAACAACCTGTCGTCAGTAAAAAACGCGGCTTGGGCGTGGGTTTGTTTTTAACCTACTCCACCATTAACCGCCTAGGCGGTAAAATCAGCCTTTACAACAGAGAATCGGGCGGCGCGTGTGTCGAAATCACTCTTCCTCTTTTAATCATAGAAGCCTAATCATGACCACTACAGAAATAGACAACCCGCGCTTATTGCTAGTCGATGACGACGTTACATTCTGTACCGTGTTAAAAAGCGCGTTGGAAAAACGCAATTATGAAGTCATCGTGGCAAACGATGTCAGCAGTGGCATTTTACTTGCCGAACAGAACCTGCCCGAATACGCGGTGATTGATTTGCGTATCGGCTATGAATCAGGCTTGGAGATGGTCAAAGCCCTCATTGCCTTGGATGATAATACCCAAATTGTCATGCTCACAGGCTTTGCCAGCATTGCCACCGCTGTTGAAGCGATAAAACTGGGCGCGGTGCATTATTTAACCAAACCCGCCAATGCCGATGAAATTGTCAATGCCCTCAATAAAAACGACGGTGATTCTTCGGTGGCTATCAGTGAAAATCCGCTATCCGTTAAACGTCTGGAATGGGAGCATTTACAAAAAGTATTGATGCAGCATGACGGCAACATCTCCGCCGCCGCCCGCGCGTTAAATATGCACCGCCGTACCCTGCAACGCAAATTAGAGAAAAAACCCGTGCGGGAATAGCCGCTTTGTAGGTTGGGGTGAGGTACGAACCCCCAACATTTAACAATCCAACAAAACCAAGCAAACCATGACTAAACAACCCTTTGGCCCGATTATGCTCGATGTCGCAGGCTTAACACTCACCGAGCATGAGCGCGACATCATCAACCACCCCAACACAGGCGCGGTGATTTTATTTTCCCGCAACTACGAAAGCCCCGCGCAAGTCACCAAACTGATTAGCAGTATCCGCGCGGCACGCAACGGCGATATTCTGATTGCCGTTGACCAAGAAGGCGGCAGAGTGCAACGCTTTCGTAATGGCTTCACCCGTCTGCCACCCGCCGCGTATTATGCGAACCAACCCGACATGGCAGAAGCAGCAGGTTGGTTGATGGCAATGGAACTGTTAGCCGTCGGCGTGGATTTCAGCTTTGCGCCTGTGTTGGATATTGATTGCGGAGTCAGTGAAATTATCGGCAATCGTTCATTTTCCACCGATGCCGAATTGGCAACGCACTTATCCAGC
>JAUYBJ010000176.1 GCA_030693155.1 Methylococcales bacterium | reverse complement strand
TGCTATCGGCGGCGGTCGTTCAGGCATTATCGAAACCACTTTCCGTGACGAATGTGAAACCGATTTATTCGGCGAACAAGCGGTATTATGCGGCGGTGCGGTTGAACTGGTCAAAATGGGCTTTGAAACTTTGGTTGAAGCCGGTTACCCAGCTGAAATGGCATATTTTGAATGTTTGCACGAATTGAAATTGATTGTAGATTTAATGTTTGAAGGCGGTATTGCCAACATGAACTACTCTATTTCTAACAATGCAGAGTACGGCGAATATGTAACAGGCCCTCAAGTCATCAACGCAGAAAGCCGTGAAGCAATGCGTCAAGCCTTGAAAAATATCCAAAACGGCGAATACGCGAAAAAATTCATCTTAGAAGGTTTAACTAACTACCCTGAAATGACTGCAAAACGTCGCTTAAATGCCGAGCATCCGATTGAAGTCGTCGGCGCACAACTGCGTAGCATGATGCCTTGGATTAAAGCCAACCAAATCGTTGATAAATCTAAAAACTAAGTTATCACGCTTGGTTTTGTGATTAAAAAGCCTGTCTTATGACAGGCTTTTTTTATGAGTGACGGTGATAGTTTGTAGGTTGGGGTGAGGTACGAACCCCAACATTTACAAACAGTTGCTTGTTTTTGTTGGGGTTCGCAAGCTTACCCGAACCTACAGGCTAAATTTAACTTTAAAACAGCGTAATAAAAAATGAATGATAGAAAAGGTTTGCTGATGCGAGTTGGTATAGACCAGACCTACGGAAACAATATATTGAAAACGCACGTTTCCACGCGTCGTGTATGGGCGCAAGAAAAAGCACTATAACTTCAAACCAAATCTAGGAAACATTTTGTGTTATCCTATCGCGTTCTGTTTTTCACCGATTATCCTGTCACTTTATGCGAACTCGCGTTAAAATTTGCGGTTTTACCCGTGTTGAAGAAGCTGTTTATGCAGCTCATCATGGCGCGGATGCGATTGGTCTGGTATTTTACCCGCCCAGTCCGCGTAATGTGACGCTTGAACAGGCGATTAACATCACTCATGCGTTGCCCGCATTTACTACGGTGGTGGCGTTATTTGTCGATGAATCCGAAGCAATAATCCGCGAGGTGTTAAAACACGTTCCGATTGATTGCCTGCAATTTCATGGTGATGAACCAGCAAGTGCGTGTCGGATTTATGGCAAACGTTATATTAAAGCGATAAGAATGCAGGCGAATACCGATATTGCCCAGCTGACGGAGCAGTATCATGATGCCGCTGGGTTATTACTGGATGCGTATCATGCCGATGCCAAAGGCGGCACAGGGCATTCGTTCGATTGGGATTTAATCCCTAACCAGTGTGCATTACCGATTATTCTGGCGGGTGGTTTGTACGAAACTAACGCTAAACAAGCAATACGAACGGTACGACCTTACGCGCTCGATGTGAGCAGCGGAGTGGAATCAAGCAGAGGCATCAAGGATGCCTCAAAAGTAGCAGCATTTATACAACAAGTTAATGAGAGCGATAGAGAAATAACATGACCGAAAAATATAATATGCCCGACGTGCGGGGACATTTTGGCCCTTATGGTGGCTTGTTCGTTGCCGAAACGTTGATTCCACCGATTCAAGAATTGAATGCCGCTTATCAGCAGTATATGAGCGACCCCGAATTTATCGCCGAACTCGATGCCGATTTACAGCATTATGTCGGTCGCCCGTCACCTTTATATTATGCGGAACGCTGGAGTCGTGAATTAGGCGGTGCGCAGATTTATTTAAAACGTGAAGATTTGAATCATACTGGTTCGCATAAAATCAATAACACTGTCGGTCAGGCGTTATTAGCCAAACGCATGGGCAAAACCCGTATTATTGCGGAAACAGGCGCAGGTCAACACGGTGTTGCAACCGCAACAGTGGCGGCGCGTTTGGGTCTGGAATGCGTGGTTTATATGGGTGCGGTCGATGTTGCCCGTCAATCATTAAACGTGTATCGCATGAAACTACTCGGCGCAACGGTGGTTGCCGTTGAGTCAGGATCTAAAACCCTGAAAGATGCGTTGAATGAAGCATTAAGAGATTGGGTAACAAATGTTGATAATACGTTTTATATTATCGGCACAGTGGCAGGCCCACACCCCTACCCTGCTATGGTCAGAGATTTTCAGGCGATTATCGGACGCGAAGCCAAGCAACAATGTTTAGCGCAAACAGGACGTTTGCCTGATGCGCTGGTCGCGTGTGTTGGCGGCGGCTCTAATGCCATCGGTTTGTTTTATCCGTTCATTAATGATGAATCGGTTAAATTAATCGGCGTGGAAGCGGCGGGTGATGGCGTGGAAACAGGCAGACATTCTGCGCCATTATGTGCAGGCAAACCGGGTGTGTTACATGGCAACCGTACTTATTTAATGTCAGATGAAGACGGCGAAGTTATCGAAACCCATTCAATTTCCGCAGGTTTGGATTACCCCGGTGTCGGCCCAGAACACGCATGGCTGAAAGACACAGGACGCGCTCAGTATGTCAATATCACGGATACCGAAGCGTTGGAAGGTTTCCACGCGTTGACCCGCATGGAAGGCATTATTCCTGCGCTGGAATCGGCTCATGCAATGGCATACACCATGAAACTCGCTCCTACCATGCGCAAAGATGAAATTATTATTATCAATTTATCAGGGCGTGGCGATAAAGATATGCAGACAATGGCAAAACGTGAGGGGATAGAATTATGAGCAGATTAGCAACTACGTTTACCGAGCTGGAAAAAACAGGTCGCAAGGCACTGATTCCGTTTATTACTGCGGGCGATCCGCATCCTGATTTTACCGTGCCGATGATGCACGCAATGGTAGAAGCAGGCGTAAACGTGATTGAACTGGGTGTGCCGTTTTCTGATCCTATGGCAGATGGCCCTGTGATTCAACGTGCCAGTGAACGTGCTTTAGCGCATAAAATGAGCTTAAGAAAAACGCTCGCCGTCGCCGCAGAATTTCGCAAAACCAATCAAACTACGCCTGTTGTCATCATGGGTTATTTGAATCCGATTGAAGCAATGGGTTATGAGGCGTTTGCCAATGCCGCACAAGCCGCTGATATTGATGGTGTGTTGACCGTTGATTTACCGCCCGAAGAAGCGGCGGAATGTACTGCGTTATTAAAAGCACGCGGCATAGATCCCATCTTTTTATTAGCACCCAACAGCACCGATGAACGCATTGAAAAAATGAACTCACTCGGTAGCGGCTATCTGTATTATGTGTCACTGAAAGGTGTCACAGGTGCAGGGCATTTAAATACCGCCGACGTAGAACAAAAACTACATCAAATTAAAGCACGCACTAATCTACCCGTCGGTATCGGTTTTGGTGTGAAAGATGCAGACATTGCGAAAGCCGTCGCGGCATTAGGTGATGGCGTGGTGGTAGGTAGTGCATTGATTAGCAAAGTTGAAGCGAATCTGGACAATCCAGAACGCGCTAAACAGGAAATTTGTGAATTACTATCAGCCATGCGATTGGCAATGGACAGTGTAGGAGCATAGAGAATGAGCTGGTTTAAAAATTTAGTTCCATCCACCATCAGAACCGAAGGTTCTAATAAAAAAGTCACTGTACCCGAAGGCTTATGGAATAAATGTCCAAGCTGTAACGCCATTCTTTACAATTCTGAGCTGGAAAAAAACTTCAGTGTCTGTCCAAAATGCGAGCATCATTTTCGTATTTCAGCGCGTACTCGCTTGAATCTGTTTTTAGATGAGCAAGGGCGCGAAGAAATTGCCAAGCACGTTAAACCGCTTGATCCCTTAAAATTCAAAGACAGTAAAAAATATAAAGACCGACTTACTCAAGCGCAAAAACAAACCAAAGAAAATGACTCATTAGTGGTCATGCACGGACAACTGCATGGTCAAGGGATTGTCGTTGCCGCGTTTGAATTCAGTTTTATGGGCGGTTCTATGGGGTCGGTGGCAGGTGAAAAATTCGTGCGTGGTATCAATAAAAGCATTGAATTAGGCGTGCCTTTCATCGTATTCACCTCCAGCGGCGGTGCGCGTATGCAGGAGTCCTTGTTTTCCCTGTTTCAAATGGCAAAAACCAGCGCGGCATTAACCAAACTGGCGGATGCAGGTCTGCCTTATATTTCCTGTATGACGGATCCGACGATGGGTGGCGTGTCTGCCAGTTTAGCGATGTTAGGCGATATTAATATCGCTGAACCCAATGCGTTAATCGGTTTTGCAGGGCCGCGCGTGATTGAACAAACCGTGCGCGAAAAATTACCCGAAGGCTTTCAACGCAGTGAATTTTTACAGGAACACGGTGCGATTGACATGATTATCGACAGACGTGAAATGCGTGCTAAAATCGCCAGCATTTTAGCGATGTTGATGGCAAGCAAAACACTCGGTACTGAATCCGAATTAACGGCTGTTACCGTTGAAAACATTGAACCAACCGTATAACTCAGTCCACAGCTCCATGATGCACTTTGAATCGTTAAAGGACTGGTTGGCGTGGCAGGAAAGCCTGCATCCTCAAACGATAGACTTGGGATTGGAGCGCGTGACCAAGGTTTTTCGCGACCTTCATCCCAATTACCGCAAACCACTGACTATCACCGTTGCAGGTACGAATGGTAAAGGCTCATGTATTGCCACGCTGGAAGCCATTTATAGAGCGCAAGGCTATCATGTCGCGGCATACACCTCACCGCATATTTTAAAATACAATGAACGTATCAAAATAAATGGTATCCCTGTTGCTGATGAATTGATTTGTGCGGCATTTACCAAAATAGAAGCCGCGCGGGGCGATACCTCCTTAAGCTATTTTGAATTCGGTACGCTCGCCGCACTGGAAATATTCACTCAGGCAAACGTTGATATACAACTGCTGGAAGTGGGTTTAGGTGGCCGACTGGATGCCGTCAACATCATAGACGCTGATGTCACCTTAATCAGCAGTATCGGTATCGACCACGTTGATTGGCTGGGCGCAACCCGCGAGGAGATAGGACGGGAAAAAGCGGGGATTTTCAGAGCAGATATACCCGCCGTTATCGGTGACACCAACCCGCCTGACTCCTTGCTGCAAACCGCGCTTGATAAAAATGCCCGCACTTATCTTATCGGTAAAGACTTCGGCTATCACAAACAGCCTACAGGTTGGGACTGGTATGCAGGTGAACACCATATACACTTGCCACCACCTGCCCTCAAAGGTGAGCATCAATATCGTAATGCCGCCAGTGTTATTTTTGCGATTAATACCTTGACCGACCGCTTGCCCGTCAGCGAAACCGCCATACAACAAGGTCTTGTCAGTGTACAGTTGTCGGGGCGTTTTCAACTCATAGAGGGCGATATTCCGCTGTTACTAGATGTCGGACATAACCCTGAAGCGGTACAGACTCTGGTTGACTATCTGACAACCACTTTCCCCGAAAAACGTATCCACGCTATTTTTTCAATGATGAAAGACAAAGATATAACCAGCGTTCTTGAGATTATGAATCCCGTGATTCACGACTGGTTTTTCGCCCCATTAGCTAACCCTAGAACCGCAACAGAAGAGTTGATGCGTAGAATTTTTTCACAAAGTCCAGTGGCTAAGGTATCCTTTGGCTTTACAGATTTTGCAGGGGCATACCAAGCGGCAATGAACCACGCACAACAAGGTGATCTACTATTGGTTTTCGGATCCTTTCTGTTAGTATCCGATTGTTTACTAAATTTGCAAAAAAGTGAGTTATCAAAATGAATCCAGAGTTAAAGCAACGGTTGATCGGTGCGGCAGTCGTTACAGCATTAGCGACCATTTTTATTCCCATGCTGTTTGATGACCCTGTTGATAATATCGGGAAATCCGTCACTGAACTGACAATTCCCCCCGTCCCTATCAAATCAGACGAAACATCGACAAATAAATTAACAACACCTGCAAATAAAGCCATTAAAAAGCCCAACGCAACCGCTGAAGCCCCCAGCGATACCGAAGACGATCCCGCTGAACCCGTTGTAGAAGGTGAAATGGTCGATGATGCCGAAGCCGAGGCAAGTGCCGAACCGCGTACCGATGGAACAACACCGCCTCAGGCAGCGGTCGAGACAGAACAGGCAACTAATGAAGCAGATGGCGAATCGTTAGACACAGGTGTGGTTGCAGAAGCAAAACCGCCCGTAAAAAAATCGGCAAAATCTGTTGTAGAGCCTGATGTTGAAGTAAAAATCAAACAGCCGCTCAAGAAAACAGAGACCAACGCGCCTAAACTTCTGCCCTCAACAAAACCCGTTGCCGCCGTCAAAGCACCTGTCAAAAAAGCAGAAAACACGCCCGCCGCAGCCACAACTAAACCGCCCAGTGCAGACGCTGAAAAACCCGCTAAAACGGAAGAATTAGTGCGCTGGACTATTCATGCAGGCAGCTTTGGTCAAAAAGACAACGCCACTACATTAATGAAAACCCTGCGTGAACAGGGCATTCCCGTATCAATAGAAACCATTTCATCTGCGAAAGGGCCGATGTATCGACTTAAAATAGGCCCTGAACTGGATAAAAAGAAAGCCGCCGCCAATAAAGCCAAGCTCGATAAACAAGGCGTAGGCAATGTAATGATTGCTGAATAAAAGCAGGTTTATGCGAGGTTTGAACCTGTTACCGTAGTATTAATGACTGCCAGTTCTTTAAAAAACTGGCAGCCATGTTGAAAAGTAAAAACAACAGAGTTAACCCATTACCAATCATTTCCCAATCAACACTTTACAAAAAATATCCCGTCACCATAACAGGATATATTCTTCATCATCACCAACAACTCAATCAGGTTAAAAATATAATGTGTGGTATTGCCGCTATCGTTTCACATCAAGCTGTTAATCAGGATTTATATGATGCACTGACAGTTTTACAACATCGGGGGCAGGATGCAGCGGGTATCGTTACTTGTGAGCGCGGACGTTTGCACTTGCGTAAAGACAACGGCTTAGCGCGTGATGTGTTTACCAACGCCCAAATGTTAAAACTAAAAGGCAACATGGGTATTGCTCATGTTCGCTATCCCACCGCAGGCTGTACCAGCTCAGCGGAAGCCCAACCCTTTTATGTCAACTCCCCATTTGGTTTAACACTGGCACACAACGGCAACTTAACCAACACAGCCGAACTCAAAAAAGCCCTCTTTATCGAAGACCAGCGTCACCTTAACACCGACTCCGACTCCGAAGTTTTATTAAACGTCTTTGCCCACGAATTACAAACCCTAGGCAAATTACGCCTCACCGTTGACGATGTTTTTCAAGCCGTCTCAGGTGTACATCGCCGCTGTCGGGGTGCGTATGCCGTCGTCATCATGATTGCAGGTTTTGGCATTCTGGGTTTTAGAGACCCTAATGGCATACGCCCTATTATCTACGGCGAACGCAAAAGCGAAGAAGGTACAGAATTCATGATAGCCTCCGAAAGCGTCGCGCTGGACGTACTGGATTTTGACGTGGTTCGTGACATCGCTCCGGGTGAAGCTATCTTCATCGAAGCCAGTGGCGAATTCCATGCCAAACAATGCGCCGAACAAACCGACCATTGCCCCTGTATTTTTGAATACGTTTATTTTGCCCGTCCCGACTCCATCATTGATGACATCTCCGTTTACAAAGCCCGCTTGCGCATGGGTGACAAACTAGCCGATAAAGTGCTGCGCGAATGGCCGGACTATGACATTGATGTCGTCATCCCCATCCCCGACACCAGCCGCACCGCCGCTTTGCAAATGGCAAACAAACTCAATGTAAAATTCAGCGAAGGCTTCATGAAAAATCGCTACATCGGGCGTACCTTCATCATGCCAGGGCAGAAAATGCGCGAAAAATCCGTGCGTCAAAAACTCAACGCCATTGGACTGGAATTTGAAGGCAAAAACGTTCTATTAGTTGATGATTCCGTGGTCAGAGGCACAACCTCCGCACAAATCATCCAAATGGCACGCGACGCAGGCGCGAAAAAAGTCTATTTTGCCTCCGCCGCACCCCCCGTACGCTTCCCGAATGTGTACGGCATTGATATGCCCGCCGCGCACGAACTCATTGCCCACAACCGTACCGAAGAAGAAGTCTGTACCGAAATCGGCGCGGACAAACTCATTTATCAAGATTTAAATGACCTAATCGCCGCCGTACAAAAAGGTAATCCCGGCATCAAACATTTCGACACCTCCTGTTTCAGTCACGAATACATCACAGGTGACGTTGACGATGCCTACTTAGAACGCATCGAAGCCCTACGCAACGATACCGCTCAAGCAGAACGCAACTCAGGAACATTCATCATTGAAATGCAAAATAATGCCTAAATATTTACAAGCAATAATTAATATGTATCTCATAGCAAAAAAACTGAAAATCAAGTAGAATACAAAATACTAAAGGGGGCGACATGGCTTCGACGTGGATAGCAAAACCTTAAGTGCATACCGAGGACTGTATACCTCGTAAATCCTACAGAAACTAAGTATTCGCAAACGACGAAAACTACTCAATGGCTTTAGCTGCTTAATAACAGCACCATTCCTTTGACCATCTGTGCTTATGCGGGTGGAGTCCTTCGGGACGCTCAGAGGTCATTTACATAAGATCGTGCTGAAATCCGTCTGGTGTGGATGCACAAAAACTCTACAGAATCGCTGATAACTCTCTTGGCTCGTCGGGTCGTTATCGGTTAAATACAAAGTGCGAGATAAGTATGTAGACCTTATGGCAGAGTATTTGCGGACGCGGGTTCAATTCCCGCCGCCTCCACCAAATACCGCTTTAGTAAGATTCAAAGAAGTGCAAAAACCCGCAAGTCACAAGGCTTAGCGGGTTTTTTATTGTTCAACGAAGTACAATAAAGTACAGTAACAATAGGCAATTTATGCAGTAACTTTTACAGTAACTGCTTATTTTTACTGTTACTGCATTGAGAGTTACTGAAAATGGCTAAAGAATTACTAACCGATGTTACTGTTCGTAATGCAAAACCCACCGACAAAGACAAACGGCTTAATGATGGCAGTGGTCTCTACTTGCTCATTAAACCTAATGGGGCTAAGTGGTGGCGGTTTGATTACACCATAGCGGGTAAGCGCAAAACTTTATCCGTTGGTGTCTACCCTTCCACTGGTTTAGCGGATGCAAGACGCAAAGTCGAAGAAGTGCGTAACCAAAACGCAAACGGCATTGATCCAAGCAATACTCGAAAAGAAGCGAAGGCGGGGCAACGCTTAATTATTGAAAACGAAAAGCGCGTTGATGCTGGTTTATCCGCTGTTGATAGCTTTGAGTTTGTAGCGTTAGAATGGTATGACAAACGAATGCTTAACAAATCAGAAAGCCACCAAAAGCGAACCCTTAGCCTATTAAAACGTGACTTATTCCCGTGGCTTGGCAATCGTCCTATTGCCACAATCAAAGCTCCTGAACTACTCGAAGTGTTGCAACGTATCGAAAGCAGAAACGCAATAGAGACCGCACACCGTGCTTTACAAACCAGCGGGCAAGTTTTTCGGTACGCTGAAATAACGGGGCGCGTAGAGCGAGACATAAGCCAGGCATTAAAAGGCGCGTTGACCGCTGTTAATAGTGGACACTTTGCCGCAATGACAGACCCACAACAAATAGCCTCACTGCTACGCGCTTGTATCTCTCCAAACAATGATATATTGCCTAGCTAGCAGTATATCACGGTGCATGATCAGAGTTTGACTACGAGCTGAGACAACAAGTCTGTTAAGTAGATAAAACCCATGCACTGATTTTCTTAAGACTGAATGGTA
>JAUYBJ010000082.1 GCA_030693155.1 Methylococcales bacterium | reverse complement strand
CCATGCCTTCTCCTGAATCGTATCGTCAAAGAACAGGCAACCGTCATCCCGTTCTATCTGTCGCACCGTAGCTTTAACTTCTCGCCAACGTTCTATTGATCCATATCCCCGTGCCGACACGAATCGCGTCACTCGGTCATGGCATATCTCTCACTCCAACAACGCCGAAAAAACACTTGCGGTAGTGAAAACGTTCGTGCATATCAAGTAAACAGTGTATATAGCTAAATTTTCTCTGTTCATCTTTTAATAGTACGCTTTCGGGGCGAGGTGTGCGTAACATCAGTTATTTAGGTGGTATTTCGAGATGCCCAATAATATCGCCTTCACCGCTAAGCCGAAACAGCAGGATGTTAAAGGCAGTCAGTAAAAACATGAAGTCGGTCAAGCTTTCACGCTGAGCAATGCGTTTACATTCGGCATTGAGTTCAGCTCCAAATCTAAAAGCTAAGCAGTTGCCGCGCCCACGCGCACTCAGGTTTTTGGGAATACTGGAAATCATCAATGGCGCGGGCGGATTGGTCATTTTTTCCAGCCAGTGTGCCTGCAAATCCTGTAACACCTGACCTTGCAGCCATTTACGTTGCCAAACGGCAAAATCGGCATACTGCACCGATAATTCTGATAAAGGCGACGGCAGTCCTGCACTGAAAGCAGCATACAACACGCCTAGTTCACGCATAAAAATTTCAAATGACCAGCCATCAAATGCCAGATGATGAAAGGTTAATAGCAGGACGTGATGCGGTTCATCAATGCCTGTTAATCTACAACGTAGTAACGGGGGATGCTCAATATCAAAAGTCTGGCTTGCTTCGTGTTTGGCAATACAATCAATATCCGCCTTGGTATCGGCGTTATCTTGCGGCATAACGATAGCGGACGTGGAGGGCGGCGACACCACTTGCCATAATTGATCCGCATCCCACTTAAACGATGTACATAGCGATTCATGACGTTGCACCATGGCATTCAGACTGTCTTGCAGGGCGGCTGTATTCAGATTGCCTGTTATCTGAAAAGCTACACACAAATTATGTTGCGCGTTTGCTTTATCAAGTTGTTCCATGAGCCAGAGCCGTTGTTGAGCAAAACTGGCGGGCAGTAATTGCCCACGGTCAACGCGCTCTATCGGCGGGGTATTGCGTTGCGCCAGTATGCTGGCTCGCACTGCGTCAAATAAAGAGGAATCAGCCATGTTACAGCCCCGAACTGTCGTAATAGCGACAACACGCTGTGCAGATAGGAAACAATTCCTTGCGTAAATGTTCGCGCAGTTGTTTTAAGCGTTCACCACGCCAGATAGTTAGCAACGATTGCTCATAAATATTACCAATCGGTAAGTCGTAAAAAGAATGGCAGGTGCTGACTTCACCACGCTCAGAAATACGGTATCGCACAGCGATTTTTATAATCACGCATCAGCGACCAGTTTGCAGAAAAATAATGCTGGATATTATCGGCAACGAGGGTATTTGGTTGACTGTGAAATACAATGCCGCGTTGCGCACACGCCTCGGCAACACGCTGCATTTGCTGGGTCAGGCTATCAATATTCATTCCTGAAAAGACAGCAGGGTCACGCACATAAGCACTTGCACACGGTGTGTGCGGAATACCGAAATTTTCATTCAATAAGACCGCATAAGCGTCACTTTGTTCACGGGTTATATAACTTTGACATTCAATTCTCACGCAACTCAGCATATCCAAGTCGATATGCTCCAGAAAAAAACATTCCAGCGTTTCAACATTAGCAGGGGTAACAACATAGGTAATGCCTATTTCTGGATAGCGATTGCCCGTCGTTTTTTTGAGTGCCGATAACGCCGATAAGCCGCGCAAAGCCCGTTTGAATACACCGCGCCCGCGTTGTTGGTCATTACTAGCCTCAGTGCCATCCAATGAAATCCATAATCGGGTCGGAGCATTGTTCACCAGTTGTTGAGCGTACTTTTCCAATAACGTACCGTTGGTAGAGAAGGCTAACTCACAGCCGCCATCACGAATCCGTTTGATGACTTCCCATATATTTGGATATAACAGCGGTTCACCGCCAAAAAACTCAAAGCGCGGTTTGCTGGGAAGGCAGTCATCTATTGTTTGCAGCACCAATTGCAAATCCAATATTGCAGGTGCTTGGTGCTGATGATAACTGCCATTTTCGCCCCATTCGTAACACATACTGCACCGAAGATTACACTGTTCAAGCAGTTGAAAAACCACTAAGGACGGCCCGTTGAGTACCTCGGATAATTTCATCACAGTATCATCGTTGCATAAGTCTTTACATAATCAACACCGCGTTGAGTGTGATTAACAAGATTGCTGTGTAAGGTTACTAATCGTTCAAGGGAATACCCTGATGCCTGCCAATCGGCATAACTAATGCCAAATCCAAGCTGTTGCCATATTGCACTGTTGCGGGCTTCTGCATAACCATAAGGTTCAAGCAAAATCACAGGGGTAGCGGAGGCGAGAGAATCAATTAATGTGCAACCGCCAGGTTTGCTGATAATGGCTTGATTGCGGCGAATCACATCATAAAGCAGATGATAATCAGCATTCTGCTCGCAGGGTACAGATTCGCCGTTGTCAAGCGTGTGCATGGGTGGAAATAGTAACTCACCGTCAGCATCACGTTGCCAAGCGTGCCAATCAGGTTGTAATTGATAGGCGCAATCATTGAACTGTAAAAATGCGGCTTCATCGGGGTTATGTACCACTAAATCCAGTGCAAAACCTGCGGGGGCTAATGCCTTTGCACGGTCTTGATAAGTGCCGATACCCCAGCCACCGCCGTGTATCATGACTCTTGGCTGGCGTTGTGCAAAACTCAATGGGGCGTGCTGTCCAACGCCAATTTCATAAACCAGTGAATTAGAATCGCCATGCCATAACCAGATTTCCCTGCCGAATTGACGCAACTGCAGATATATTTTGAATGATGCCGATATGTCGGCATCAATTCGACAATGATCTATGTGCAAATCCCAGTCTGTTAAATGGCGGTAATGCTCCAGAATCGGCAGCCAAAATCCCGACCAGACAATAAAATGTCGGCAACCTTGGGCTGCCCAGCGTTCCATGAGAACCTGTATTCGTTCTTCATGTAGAGACTGTTGAACGTCCCGCGCCATACGATGAGCCAGTTGTGCCAGTGCGAAATTGGCATGATGTGCCTGAGCATGAGCAATATGGCTGCTCTGCTGTTTGAGGGTATAGAAATCTTCAAGCACTTCCACGCTGACTGTCACGCCAAGAGCGCGTAGCTGTTGGCGAATCAGTAAGGCGGGTATGTACACACCCAGTCCCACCGCCGATGTCAAAATAACAACCTCGGACATACTCAGTCCTGACTGGCTAATGGCGCACGTTTAGGCATTTGTTCAAGAAATTCTGCCAAGGTATGAATGGATTGCAAATAACTGAATTCCAGCAAATTAAAATCAATCTGAATACCTAATCGCTCTTCCACTTCAAGCATGAATTGCAATAGCCCCAGTGAATCAAGACCGACCTCGTTAATCAGGTCAGCATCATCACCCAGCTGTTGTGCAAGTTCAGGTTTATGGGTTAATTTGGCAATAATATCCTTAATAGTATTTATAGTTGTTTGCATACAGTCTCCTCTGCGAGTCGGCTATTTTTTACTGCCAGCCCGATACCCATAAAAGAATCAAGTCCCGAATATTGGTCAGTAAACTCAAAACACGTCCAATCAGGTAACGCTTTGATTTCTTGCCACACAGTTGCAATACCAACACAGCCGATATTGAAAATGTCATGCAGGGCAACCATTTGTGCAACTTGACTGAGCATCGCAAATTCACGCCGACACTGATTTTCTTCATGATGAGAATCAATGAAAACCAAATCAAGCGACGGTAAATTTTCAATGAGTGTTAAGAACTCGGGGGATTGGCTGTTAATACAGACAAAGCGACTACGCGGATTTATAGATTGATAGGTCGTCATTGCTGGACAATGAATAATGTCAACGCCAATGGCAAATTCCAGTGCATGAAAACGTTCAAGCAACTCGACGGTGGCAATGTATGAACCGCCATGACGAATGCCAAGTTCTAAATAAGAGCGCACCTTGAGTGTCGCCAGAAACGCAATATAAGGTGCGAACTGTATTGGATATTGCCAGATACGCAGATCATGCCCGCAATCATCGTGCAGTGCTTTCGGGAATTCATCAATCCCTTCATCGTTTAGACCTAACGAGGGTAGCAGATCAATTAAATTGTCAGGCTGTGCTAAAAACTCAACATTTGCTTTCCTGATTAATTCGACGCGCGACAGGTCGATAGGTTGCGGATGCAAACTTTTAAGCAGTTTCCAAGTGTTTTCCTGCCGATTCTGATTAGTCAATGAACTTTCCTTTTTAAAAAGTAAAGCAGGGAGGAACTATGCCATTTTTGGCAAAAAAAGACTAGGTTCTGTTGACATTTCGGGAATAGTCATTCAGAAACAACCAGTTATAGATATATAGCAAAATCATAACTTACTGATATAGTTAGCGATTTTACCAAATGTCAACAGAGCCTAACTTAAATTAATTTTTTTGTGGTAAATCATGTTGTACCTGCATAGCAATTAATAAATCCACGGAATCAATTTTTTGGTGCTAAGGCAGTAGTCATTATAGACAGTACCAAAATGTTCGTTCAGCCATTGTTCTTCTATGCGTATGCGTTGCACTAATACATAGGCAATAGGGCAAACCAAGGTCAATAATGCCAGAATATCGCCCATTGCAATGCCTGCGGCAAAAAAACTGCTGAGTAAGCCTGTGTAAGCGGGATGACGTATCCACTGATAAGGGCCGCTTTCAATCAGAACATGACTGTCATGGGTAATGACTGTGGTGCTGAAAAATGCGCCCAGACTAAATACGGCATAACAACGCAGTGCGATACCTGTTATAAAAAACGCGATGGCTATTATCTGGCGATTAAATGCTTCAATGGGTAACGGTAGTAAATGCTGTTGTTTGAGCCACAGTGCGGCAATCAGCGCGACGGTCACTACCAGCCAGATTAGGCGTTCTGAGCGGTATTCAAATTGTGTGGGCGAGGTGAACTGTATACGGGTTTTCATGGCGATAGCGATTTCAATTGCTGCCCACGTTGAACCGAGCATTAGCCAGAATAGTTGTATTGAGGTCATAGTGTTGTGTGTTTCGTCAGGAAGCCGCATGATAGAATCTAATTGTCCACTGTACAACACTCTTACCGATTTCGACTATGCCACCTATCATTCAATTACAAAATGTTTACAAGTCTTATGTCAATGGGCAAATCAGCCAGCCCGTGCTGCATGATATATCGCTGGATATTGACGCAGGTGAGTTTGTCGCCATTGTCGGGGCTTCGGGTAATGGCAAATCCACGTTATTGAATTTATTGGCGGGGATTGATAAACCGAGCCAAGGGCAAGTTGATGTGTGTGGTAGCGCGTTGCATCAGCTAACAGAAGAGCAGTTATCAGTCTGGCGCGGGGCGAATATCGGTATTGTGTTTCAATTTTTTCAATTATTGCCGTCCTTAAGTGTGCTGCAAAATATCCTGTTACCGATGGATTTTGTCGCTAAACAACCGAAACGCGAACGGCTGGAAAGGGCGAGGTATTTATTGGATATGGTGGGTTTAAGTAATCAAGCGCAACAATTGCCCAGTCAGGTGTCAGGTGGACAGCAACAACGTGCCGCGATTGCGCGTGCCTTGGCAAATGATCCGCAACTCATTGTCGCCGATGAACCGACGGGCAATCTTGATGAAGCCACTGCCGATGCGGTGTTTGAGTTGTTTTTAACACTCAACCAGCAAGGTAAAACGCTGGTGATGGTCACGCATAATGAAGCTTTAGCGGAATCAGCATCACGGCGCATCGTCATCCATTCGGGGCGTATTGTTGACGATCAGCTATCGGATTACGTCGTTGAATAGTTTCTCGCATAAAATCCGCGCCGATTTACTGGCACAAAAATCCCGCACGCTGTTAGCGATTATCAGTATTGCTATCGGCATATTCGTGGTCGGTACGTTATTGGGCATGATAGATTTACAGCTGAGCAAAATGGATGCCTCGCACAAATTATCACAGCCGTCCCATATCAATTTAATCCTCAAAACCGATGCCGATTTTGCCGTTGCCGAGCAGATAAAAAGCCTTGCAGGCGTGGCGGGTGTCGATAAATTAACGCAATTCACCGTGCGCTTTAAAACCCCAAATAATCCGCAGTGGCAAACAGGCACGGCGATAATCCGTCCTGATTATCGCGTACAACATTATGATGTCATGACCTTGTTATCAGGGCAGTTTCCGCATGATAACGCGGTAGCCGTCGAGCGGTTATCCGCTAAAGCCGCAGGGCTTAAACAAAGTGATGCTGTGGTTTTTGAAACCGCGACAAGTGAACAAGCGTTTACCGTCGATGGTGTTATTCGGCATCCGTTTGTGAAGCCGCCGCCGTTTGGTGGGCAGTTACATTTTTTTATCGCACCTGAATCAGCGGCTATTTTTGGTATTCAGCCGGCTACTTTTCGGCAATTATTAGTACAAGTCACCGAGCCGTACAGCGAAGAAAAAGCCCGTTTAATTGCGGGTGACATTCGCGCCAAGTTAATCGCGTTAGGCATCGGCGTTAATGCCACGCTGTTACAAAATCCTGAGCAACATTGGGGCAGACCATTTTTTTCGGGTATCAATTTAATTTTAACGGTGATGGCGTGGGCATCGTTGGCGTTAAGTTCGGTATTAATCTTGAACACCATTGCGGCATTAATCACCCAGCAAACTGACCAGATTGGCATCATGAAATCCATCGGTGCGCGGCGGTTGACCATTGCACGCCTGTATTTGACCGAAGTGTTTATTGTCGCATTGCTTGCCTTGGTCTTGGCCGTGCCGCTGAGTTTAGCGGCGGCGTATTTCAGTAGCCAGTGGTTGTTGGATTTATTCAATATTGACATGGACGGCTTTGAATATTCATTACGCACGGTGTATTTGATGATTGCAGGCGGTTTGCTTGCGCCGTTGCTCGCTTCTGTTTATCCCATCTGGCGTGGTGCGTCGATGTCGGTTCAACAGGCGATTGCGAGTTATGGGCTGGGCGCGGATTTTGGCAGCAGCCGTTTTGATAACTGGCTGGAACGTAGCGTATTCAGTGCGTTACCGACACTTTACGCGGTCACCTTGGGTAATTTGTTTCGTCGTAAAGCGCGTTTAGTGTGGACGCAAATCGTGCTGATTATTGCGGGTGTGTTGTTTATCGTCATTATCAGTTTGATTACTTCGGTTAATTTGACGCTGGATAACGAACTGGCGCGTAGTCAATATGATGTACGTTTGGGTTTTAGTACCGATCAACCGTCGGCTTTAGTGGAAAAATTAGTCCACACCGTGCCGCAAACCACAGGGCTGGAATTCTGGAATAGACTGCCCGCTGAACTGTCACGCAATGAGCTGTTATTGAAACAATCGGGCAGTTTAGGCGTACAAATTGTGGCGTTGCCTGTTGAATCGGTGATGTATAAACCGTTAATCGTCGCGGGGCGGTGGTTTGCACAGGGCGATAACGCCCAGCAAGTGTTGGTATTGAATGCGGCAACCGCAGAACTGAACGGTATTCAGGTTGGCGATAGCATCAATGTCAATCTGCTGGGACGGTTCAACAGCGCGTGGCAAGTGATTGGTTTGTATCGCTGGTTTGCGGGTTCGGGTTATAACGTAGAACCTGTGTACGCGCCGTTAAGCACTATTCAAAGCGTGACCAAACGTAGCGAAGTCAGCTCATTTGCATTATTGTCAGCCAATATCACAACGCAAGCAGAAGAAAAAATCGTTGCCGATGCGTTAAAACAAGTGTTTCAAGATAATCACATCAAGCTGGATTTTTACACCACCATTGCCAAACTGGAACAACGCCACAACGCTAAAAATCAGTTTCGCCCGATTACCAGTATGTTGTTAGGACTGGCATCACTCATTGCCTCAGTGGGGGCAATCGGTTTGTCTGGCACATTGGCGATTTGCGTGTTGCAGCGCACGCGTGAAATCGGCGTATTACGCGCTATCGGTGCCAGTTCAGCGGCAATTTTTAAACTGTTTATGCTGGAAGGTTTGTTTCATGGGCTGATGGCGTGGTTTATCAGTATTCCCATTGCCTATTGTGTAGCTGAACCGCTGTCGCAAAAATTAGGGGAAATTATGCTGGGTATACAGCTGGATTTTAGCTTTTCATGGCTTGCCGTCTGGCTGTGGTTAGGAATTGTCGGCGTGTTGGTGTTAGTGGCTTCCTATTTGCCCGCGCGTCATGCCACGCGCATTGTGGTGCGTGATAGTCTAAATTATTGACCCTGCCATGTTGAATGTAATCGTGCAATGTGTGCTGGGTTTGTTATATGCCAATGTGGGCGAATGGCTGATGCACAAATACATTCTGCACGCGCTGGGCAAAAAACACGGCAGTTTCTGGGCATATCATTTATATGAGCATCATGCGGTTTGTGTGCGTCACAGGATGCTGGATTCAGGCTACCAAAAACTGAACTTAACGACGTGGAATACGCAAAGCAAAGATCTGGTGGTATTGGCGGGGCTGGTATTATTTCATGTGCCGCTGTTGTTAATATCACCTGTATTTACCAGCACCGTTTATGCGTCTCTTGCCCTGTATTACTATAAACACCGCAAAGTGCACCTAGATCCTGTGTGGGCTAAGCGGCATTTGCGCTGGCATTATGAACATCATCTTGGCGGCGACAGTGACGCAAACTGGTGCGTCACTTGGCCGTGGTTTGATTATTTACTGGGAACACGGATTAAAAACAACAATCTGGATTAATTCTGTTTTTCCTTAGTAAAAAACCACATCTGATACACGCTCACTAAAATTTGCAGTCCCATTGACAAGCCCATTAACGCACCACTGGCAACCACCACATAAGAGAATGAGGGTATGGATTTGGTGATGAACCATGACAGCACATCCAATAACATAGCGGCAAACGGAATAACCACCGCAATTCTTTTCACATAGATGTTAATGTCACAAAGAATAAATATCTTGCCGATAAAAAATAAAATAAACGCGATACCGAACAAATGGATATGCGAGACGCGGATTAATGCGGGAATGCTGGCTCCGCCTGAGTGAGCAACCTCGGCAACACCTGCATAATTGGTTAAATCGGGCAGGGAAGGGTTGGTAGCGGGCGTATGACAGATGACACAATCACGATTGAAAATCGGGGCAATTTTTTCATTATATTTAAGCTCATCCGCGCCATCTTGTATCCAGTCCAAAATAACGTCTTTATCGCTTTTATGCCGCAGATTAGGTTCCATGATGCCTGTAATCGCATTGCCGAGGCGCGTTTGTTCTTTAGAGCCGTGATAATGAATCGTAACATCGTCGATAGAAATGCCTGCCTTACCGTCACGCCCTTGATGGGTGTAGTACAAATTAGCCAGTGCGGCTAAATAACCAAGTCCTATGGTGAGCAGAAATACCGTGTTTAAAATTCGCTCACTGATGGAAATATCTTTAAAACGGGTGTAGCGTTCTTTGACCATTATTGCCTCTGTTAAAGTTCAGATGATTACGTTCGATTTTCTGCGCTCCAGAACGCGCAAATCGTTACTAGAACACCCTGATTATTATCAATATCGGGAAAGTTTACTGACTTTTTTGGCGGAGTGCGATAAAGCACACTAAATCGCCCTGCAAACACTGTCGAGTTACGTTATTGCTAATCCGACCTATAAATTTGAGTGCTAACGTTTTTGAATGTTAAGTGAGTATAACAATCAGCAATATGACTGCCAGTCCTTCAAGGACTGGCAGTCATTTATTAGCTAAACAGACGTGAGAAATGGCGGGTTGTTGCCAAAGCGCGAACCACTCGGTCAAATCGCGGCTGTCGCCCAATGCGTTGAGACTGCGATCAACCTCATCATGATTGCCCCATACCACCGTCGTCCAATCACCCTGTGTCACACGCGCTGCTATCTCCGTACAGTAAAGCCCCTTATCACGCTGCACATAAAAACCATAAGTGCGACACGCCACAGGTCTATGAGCATACACTCTACAAGCCCCCAGCGATTGATTCAACATCGGACAGGTGATAGGGCGTGAGGTCTGTTCAGGCAGTGCGGCAATCCCCTGCCCAATGTCCAAAAGCTGCTCAGGCGGCAACGCGGCGAGTCCACCGCGTAACAACTCCCATTCCGTTGCTGTGAGTCTGGGAATTTCCGCAAGCCGCCGACAACAGCCATCACAACCCATGCGGCATAGCCAGTCTGAATTGTCATTACTGATAGTTTTTACGCGGGCATCAATATCAGCATGGAGTTGGGTTAGTGTATTCATGTTTGGATTTGGTGTTTTTTGTGCGTTTCGTAGTTTCTTGCAGGATTGGATTAAGCCAATTCGCGCAAATACTTACGCGGATTTTCAGGCACTGAAAGTTGTCTACGCCATAATAACATTTTTACTTTATCAGTTGATTGTCAGTATCCAACTGAATACAATGCCATTATGAATTACACAATCAAACAGACAGAAGGTTTTGCTAAATGGAATTCAGCTTTGCGTGATTTACGAGCAAAAGCTGCAATTTTACGGCGTATTGATCGCGCTGCTCAGGGTCATTTTGGCGATGTGAAGCCCGTTGGAGAAAGTGTTTCTGAGTTGCGTATTGATGTCGGTCAAGGTTATCGCGTGTATTTTACGATTAAAAAGGGGTTGCTATTGGTTTTGTAGGTCGGCGGTGATAAATCAACGCAACAAGCCGATATTCAACGTGCGATTAAATTATCAAAAGAGGTTTTTGTTGATGACTGAAAAACTATTAGATTTTGATATAGCGTCTCATCTTGAGAGTGATGAAATGATAGCAGAATACCTTTCTCAGGTTTTTGCTGATGGTGATAGCGACGAGTTAATCCGTGCTTTGGGTTATATTGCTAAAGCGAAAGGGATGGCGAGTATTGCTGATAAATCGGGGTTGGGTAGAGAGAGCTTATATAAGGCATTATCGCCAGGTTCTAAACCTCGTTTTGATACGATTTTTAAAGTCATTAATGCGCTTGGCGTTCGACTGCACGTTGAACCTGTTTAAACACACGGCGTAATAAGCTATCGCTATTACGAGTTCGTTCCCAAACTCCGCTTGGTGTGTCAACGAAGAAAACAGGTTCTCATAACTATTAACTGATGTTACGCACACCTCGCCCCGAAAGCGTACTATTAAAAGATGAACAGAGAAAATTTAGCTATATACACTGATTACTTGATATGCACTAACGGATTCACTACCGCAACTGGATTATCGGCGATGTTGGAGGG
>JAUYBJ010000066.1 GCA_030693155.1 Methylococcales bacterium | reverse complement strand
CTTGGCGCGGGCGCGTCTTCTTGCGCGCACTTTCCAATAGTTCACGAATCTGTTCAAACTGTTCTCGACTAATGTCACTCGGATATTTTTTTCTCATCCTGCTATTATTACTTAATTACTGTAGATTTTGAACAGGTTCTGACATTGAAATCAATATTTATGAGGAAGTATTGGGCGGCACACAAGAAGCAATCACCAGCAATCGCGCGGATTTAGTGATTGGTGCGGATACTGACACCGCGTTGAGTAACGGTATTAGCCATCAAAAAATTCGCGACATTGAATGGATTTTTGCAGTCGCGCCAGACCATGAACTCACCAAAGCGACACTGCCGCTCACGCAAGACACCATTGAACAATACCGTTTTATCGTGGTGCGGGATTCATCAAAACAGCAAGCACCGCAAAGTCACCGCCTGTTCAGCAAGCGTCCTATGTTGCGCGTGCCATCACTGGCAGAAAAAATACACGCGCAATGTTTGGGTTTAGGCGTGGGATTTTTGTCTGCGCATCGTATTGGCGATTTACTTGCACAGGGTCGATTGATTGGCTTGCCTGTAGAACATAAAATCCCGACCGAAGCATTGCATTTAGCATGGAAAACCAGCAATAACGGCAATGTATTACGCTGGTTTATCGAGCAGTTAGCTCAGCATGAGTTTACTTAGGATGGCTTAACCGCTTTGTTTACTTTGTATAAAACTGACCAGACTGCCAAAAGTTTCAAATACTTCGGCATTAATTTCATCGTCTTCAATAATACAATTCAGCTGCTCTTCAATTAAGGTAATCACATTCACTACACCGATGGAATCCAATTCGGCTAAATTGCCTAATAACGGTGTCGCGCTATTGAATAAGGTAATATCTGACTCTATGTGCAAGGCTTGTTGTAACAAGTCTCTGGTAAATTTATTCATATCCATGTACTACTCGGCAAACTATTCGCAATAAAAGTCATTATAATTATTCTAGGTAGATTATTTTACAAAACACGCGATTATCTATGAAAACCCGATATTGAACAATTTATTTATCACACCCCCTTTTTTTTCACCACCCGATTGCCACACTTGCCTGAACTGAATTTATGAAAATAATATTGATTTTATTACTCTCTTTACCTGTATGGGTGAGTGCTGAGGTGTATCAATGGCACGATGCCAACGGTAAAGCCCATTTTTCCGACCACACTGCCGAACCTGAAGCAAAAACACTGACAATAAAAACTACGCAGGGTTTTTATCATGTCAAAGCTGTTTTTGATGGAGATACCGTGGTCTTGGACGATGGGCAAAAAATTCGCCTGTTGGGCATCAATACCCCTGAAATAGCCCACCGTGGCAATGAAGCGGATGCAGGTGGCAATGAAGCAAAAAATTGGCTGATTGCCAAGCTGCAAAATGGCAAAGTACGCTTGGAAACCGATGTGGAAAAAACCGACAGTTACGGGCGAACCTTAGGGCATTTATTCACCGAAAATAACGAGCATATCAACGCGCTGTTAGTTGCCGCAGGCTTGGCAGAAGCCAGTATCTGGCCGCCGAATTTAAAGTATACCAATGAGTTGGTGAACGCCCAACAACAGGCAGAAAATGCGAAACTGGGCATTTGGCAACGCCCCGAATACGCGCCGATTCCTGTCGATGAACTGAGCGCAGACGGACATCACGGCTGGACACGCATTATAGGCAAAGTGAAAAAAGTCGATCCTGCCAAAAAATTTGTCTATCTGGAATTTTCCGACCGTTTTAATGCGCGTATTGAAAAAGACTCGCTGTCTTTATTTCCCGACCTGAACAGCTATCAGGGCAAAACCATTGAAGTACGCGGCTGGCTGAATAAACGCGGCGATACATTTTCCATGTTGATTCGTCATCCCAGTGCCAGAAAGTAACCTGAGTTCGAGATAAGAACTTCTTGTCAACGAAAAGCACGAAAAGCACGAAAAAGTAACTGCACTTTGGCATTTTTGTTGAAATGAAAGCGAATAAAGTCTACATAATCGCTTTCATTTTTCGTGTCTTTTGTGTTTTTCGTGGATATTTCTTTATATCGAACTCAGGTCAAAACAACGCTTAACTGGTTATCACAAACCGCACCGCATCCAGTCTTAATTGCGCGACTTGAATATTTTCATGCGCCAATAAAGTCATGTCTTTCAGTTGCTCAATTTCTTCGCTTCTTATCGTAGAATTGACTTTTTGCAAGCGCACCAGTCGTTTAATTTCTGCCGATAACGATGCCAGCATGGCGGCAGTCGCATCATCAATCAACTGCTGTTTATGCGCGGCGGCTATTTGTTCGGCAGCAACTAATAGTTTGGTAATCGGCTGACGTTGTTTATTTAAAAAGGCAATGATTTGTTGTTTATCAAAGGTTTGCCCCGTTTCTTCTAACGCTGAGTGCGCGATAGTGTCGGTTAAATCCTGCTGTTTCTGGTCGATTAAAATGCGTATCGGCGTATGCGGTAAAAAGCGTCCGATTTGTAATTCCGCAGGCGCACTGCATTCGACTATAAACAAACATTCCAATAAAAACTGTCCGCCGCGTAATTCAGGGTGTTTAATCACGCTGATAGTCGCATTGCCTGTTTCGCTGGATAACACCATATCCATCGCCGCCGTGACTAACGGGTGTTCCCACGTTAAAAACTGAATTTCTTCCCGCGCCAACGCACACGCGCGACTAGCGGTAATAGTCATGCCTTCTTCGGGTAATTCAGGGAAATGCGACACGCGCAAATGATCGCTGGGTTTGACGATAAAGCAATCCGCCGAATGGAACTCGGTATCGACACCGTAACATTCAAACAAATCTTCCATATACGGCCATAACGCGCCTTCTTGCTCATAAGCGTTAATCTGCTTAATCAGCACATCCGCTTCTTCTTTGCGACAAGAATTAAGCTCCAGCAATTGATCGCGTCCGTTGTGCATTTGCGTTTCCAGCTCAGCACTCAGGTTTTTGGTTTTTGTAACAAAGGCATCAATCGCCGCTTGATCGTCGCTATGCAATACCGCTGTCAGCTCGTCGTTTAACTGGTCTGCCACCTGCGCCGCAGACGAGCTGTTACTGCGGAACGCATTCAAACCTTCATCGTACCAACGGTATAACACCGCTTGCTCGCTGTGTTGCAAGTAAGGAATATGAATTTGAATAATATGTTTTTGCCCGATTCTGTCCAAACGCCCGATGCGTTGTTGCAATAAATCGGGGTTAGTCGGTAAGTCCCACAGTACCAAATGATGCACAAATTGAAAGTTGCGTCCTTCACTGCCAATTTCTGAGCAGATTAAAAGCCGTGCGGTGCTGTCTTGGTCGGCAAAATACGCCGCCGCGCGGTCGCGGTCGATAATACTCATACCTTCATGAAACACCGCCGAGGCAATACCCGCACGATTTCTGAGCGTTTGCTCCAAATCAATCGCTGTTTGCGCGTGTTTGCAAATTAACAGGGCTTTTTTACCTGCCAATTTTTTCACTTGTTTCACTAACCATTTATAACGCGGGTCTTGTTGAAAATCGCCTTCCGCAGCCGCGCCTTCTAAGGCGTAACCATGCCGCTCACGCTCTGGAAAACCCTGTACGGTTTGGCGCGAATTTCTGAATAAAATCCGACCTGTACCGTGATGGTCTAATAAGATGGTAATTAACGCCGAACGCGCCGCCGCTGATTTTTCTGGGTTATGCAGGTTAGCCAATAAACCGCTGACGTTATCATCTTTTAATAACGTACCTAACAACGCGGTCGCCGTGTCATCTAAAGATTCATCGGCAAGCAATAATTTTGCCGCATTTGCCACGGGTTCAAAGGAACGTTCTTCTTCTAAAAACGCCGCAAAGCTGTAAAAACGGTCGGGATCTAATAGACGCAAACGGGCAAAATGACTTTCTTTGCCCAATTGTTCAGGCGTTGCGGTCAATAAAATCAAGCTGGGCGATGTGTGCGCCAGTTGTTCAACAAATAAATAATCCGCGCTGGGGGCTTGCTCACTCCACGCTAAATGATGCGCTTCATCCACAATCACCATATCCCAATCTACCGCTAGGGCTTGCTGTTGACGGCGCGGATGTTTAGCAAAAAAGCTCTGACTGCATAAAATCAGTTGCTCGGTTAAAAACGGATTATCATTAGCAGACCGCGCGGCATCGTCCTCTTCTTCAATACCATCATCACCAAATTCTTCCAGACACCGCCCTTCATCAAAAATACTGAACCGCAGATTAAAACGGCGGCGCATTTCCACCAGCCACTGATGCAACAGGCTTTCAGGGACAATAATCAACACCCGCTTGCTTAAACCATTAATCAAACGGTGATGCAGAATCAAACCCGCTTCGATGGTTTTACCCAAACCCACTTCATCCGCCAGCATAATGCGCGGCGCGGAACGATTTGCCGATTCGTGAGCAATAAACAACTGGTGCGGAATTAACGACGCGCGTCCGCCCAGCAAACCCTTTACGGGGGATTGTTGATGTTGTTGCAGTCTGCGCCATGTTTCATAACGCAATAAAAACCAGCTGGTAGAATCAATTTGACCTGTAAACAAACGATCTTGGGGTTTGTTGAATTGAATATGATGATTGAGTTCAATTTCTTCCAACTCAACACTCTCGCCGAAGGAATCTTTACACAGATAAGTAATCAAGCCGCTATCCTCAACGACTTCCAGCACCTGCATTTTTTCTTCATCAATAGATTCGATAATGTCGCCCACCGCAAATCTGACCCGCGTCAGGGGCGCGTTATCAATTGCGTACAGGCGTTTTTCATTACTGGCTAAAAACAGCACAGTGACACGTTTAAAACTGACCTCCAAAATGAGGCCTAAACCAAGCTCAGACTCGGTATTACTAATCCAGCGTTGACCGGGAATAAATTCTTGCATTGATGGAGTTACCATAATTAAATCAAAAATGACCTTATTATAAGCATTCCCGAAAAAAAATTCGACAATTAACCCGAAACAAGCCGTTCCCCGCGACACGGTGCGGAATCTAGTCGTCAGTCCATTTTATTATGACGGTGCGATAAAGACCTGCGAGGTTTTAAAAACCTCGCAGGTCTGACAACTTTAGCCGTCATATCTACGTTGACGATGTACTGAGTCTTTCAACAAGTAGCCGAATGGATGTCCATTTCCGCACATTCTGGAAGTAAAAACGGGGCGTTTAACAAATACGCGGCAACTGCTCACCGCTCAATAAATCCAAGCCACGCACGATGCCCATTGATGTGCAGAGGGTTAATAAGCCTTGTTCGTGTGCTGTTTTAACGGTGCCGATTTGGCAAGCGTGTTGCCCTGTTGCGTGTTTTTTTAATACCGCCAACGCGCTGTCCACTTGTTCAGGTGGTAAAAATAATGCAAAACAACCTTCATTAGCGATATACAACGGATCAAAACCCAGCAATTCACACGCAGTTCTGACAGGTTCAATAATCGGTAATGATGTTTCAGTTATTTCAATATGCACGTTCGCACTGTGCGCTAACTCAATCAAACACGACGCTAAACCGCCGCGTGTTAAATCGCGCAAACAGTGAATGTCGATGCCCGCTTGTAATAAATCCTGCACTAACGGCGATAACACCGCGCAATCGCTGATTATGTCACTTTCAAATTCCAAACCTTCGCGCTCTAGCATCACCGCGATACCGTGGCGCGCTAAGTCGCCGCTGAGTATCACCGCATCACCGACCTGAATGCTGGACGGTTGAATAATCAAATCGGTGTCCAGTAAGCCGATACCCGCAGTGTTGATATATAAACCGTCGCCTTTACCTCTATCTACCACTTTGGTATCACCCGTAACTATCATCACGCCCGCTTGCTGCCCGGTAGCTTGCATGGATTGTAAAATGGTTTGTAAGGTGTCTATCGGGAAACCTTCTTCAATAATCAACGAACAACTTAAAAATAACGGCTTCGCGCCGCTCATGGCTAAATCATTGACCGTACCGCATACCGCCAGTTTGCCTATATCACCGCCTTTAAAAAACAGCGGCTTGATAACGTAAGAATCGCTGGTAAAAGCGACGCGCTGTGTGCCGATGGTAAACACCGCGCTGTCGTGTTGCTGGTTTAAATAATCATTGCTAAACGTCGGTTGCACGACACGCGCCAGTAATTGCTGCATTAAGCGACCACCGCCGCCGTGTGCCATGACGATTTGTTCGTATTGCAAAGGTAAGGGACAGGATAATTCCATAATGAACTCATTAAAGGGTGATTAGTGGGCGTGGTATAAAGACCTGCGAGGTTTTAAAAACCTCGCAGGTCTTCGGCGGCGATAACAGTATAATTTCATCGTTCCAACGCGCCAGAGACTGTGAAAGTATTCATGTGGGAGAGGCTTTAGCCTCGCTGGGTTCACTATACGCAGTTTAAATCTTGATAATTGTGTCGTTATAGAGTGCTACCAAGGGATCGTGGGTCATTAAGCGCATTGGCTCTACGAGTGCCTGAGCCACAAGGATACGGTCGAACGGGTCTTGGTGATGTAAAGGCAGTTCTTCGACCGCTATCGCATGTTCTGCTTCAACAGCGAGGAAGCGATAACCCGATTCCTGAAAATAACGCATCGCGTCTCGACCAGAAACTGGCATATCGCCTCGACCTAGCGAATACTTGATTGCAATTTCCCAGACATTCGCCGCGCTGACCCAAACAGTCGTTTTGGGCGATACAATCAAATCACGCGCCTTTTGTGACAGTTTTGGATTATCCGTGATAGCCCATAGTGCAACGTGAGTATCCAGCAGCAGATTCAAGACGGCATCTCGCCCATGAACAAACTAGCCACTTCGTCGTTATGTGTATCAATGCTGTCTGGCACTACAAACAAGCCTTTTGCTACACCAATCCGCTTTACAGATGGAGCAGTATCGATAGGAACGAGTCTGGCAGCAGGGCGACCATTTCTGGCAATCACGATTTCACGTTCTTGCCCTTGCTCGATGGCATCAACCAAGCGGGACAATGTGGACTTGGCTTGTAACATATTTACAGTTTGCATGACTACTCCTTAAAAAGGCTTAGTCTAGTCTGGCTAATCACGAAAATCAATCAAGGCTTCCAACAAACGCAATGCTGGAGCGAGTGAACTGTGGATTTATAGGCTTTTTCGGTACGCGCAGCGTACCCTACTTGGCTGCCGTTGGTATTGCCAACAGTCTAACAGGATTTGTACGGTTTCGGGTCTGGTGAATACGGGTAGCCATTCCATGACGGTGCAGGTCATGAAATGCGGCTTATCGGCTTCGGTGATGGTGTAGCGGCTTCTGCCCATTTGCTCTTTGTTGTGTGTATGAAGACGCTGGAGCGTCTTCGGACGCATTCCAACGCTGGAGAATCACTATTTCTATATATTAAATCATACCGATGAACATCAGGAATTTTTTTGTTATTAAAAAAAGTATTTTTTACAACAAAATCACCATTTCTATCTTTTAAAAAATAAGGTGGCTTTTGCGATGGGAATAATTTTTTTTCATCTTGTGTAAACCTATCGTATTCTATAAATGGGTATGGGGGTGTAGCACCATATTCTAAAACTAACTTGACCATTTATCTTGCCTATTAGCGCGTAGGTTGAGGTTGGGTAGAGGCGATAGCCGCAACCCAACATAAGGAATGCGTAGAAGTAATGGGATTCGCTATCGCTCTACTTATCTTACGGGTTATTTTTTTGAAAAAAACCATTTACCTTTATCTGTATTTGCAATTATTTCAATTGCGCTACATGATAATGGAAGAGGAATAGTAAATATTTCCCCGAATTTCAATTTCGCTGGGAGACTTCCACGAAAACCTTCTAGTGAACAGTTTCCACGATTTACGATTATGTCTTCAATGGTTATAGCATCAACCATAGAGGTAACTGTTATTACTTTATAACCATGTTGCTGACGCGTTCCTATCTGAACTGGTGGTTCTTTTTCACTTTCTGCCATCACAAGGTTACTCATCAGAAGCCCAATAACACTCATCATATAAAAATATTTTTTCATAATTACCTTTTTGTAAATTAATTAGCGGCGTAGATTAGATTGTCTCATTCCCAAGCTCTGCTTGGGAATGCCTACCTTCAAGCTCTGCTTGATGTTGCGATAAAACTAAGTATATTTTGTTCATGCTACACCAAGCAGAGCTTGGTCATAGTCACTCCCAAACCAGAGTTTGGGAGCGAGATGTTTAACTAACTCGACGATAACGATAATAAGCCGCACACGCACCCTCAGTAGAAACCATCGTCGCACCTAACGGATGTTCAGGTGTGCAGGTGGTGGCAAACTCAGGGCATTGTGCAGGTTTGATTAAGCCTTGCAATACGTCACCACTGCGACAGGCGACGGGTTCTTGGGTGTTGACGGCTTGCACATTGAATTTCAATTCGGCATTCCAATCGGCAAATTCAGCGGCTAACATCAAGCCACTTTGTGGGATGTTGCCCAAGCCGCGCCAGTTGCGGTCAACGGTGATAAATACTTGCTGCATGGCGTGTTGTGCGGCGGGGTTGCCTTGTTCACGCACTACACGGCTATAAGCATTTTCGACTTCAAACCGCCCTGCTTCCAGTTGTTGGACGCATTGGTAGATGCCTTGCAATATATCGACAGGTTCAAATCCTGTGACCACAATCGGCACACGATAGCGTTCTGCAATGGGGTGATATTGTCCATAACCCATGATGGCGCAGACGTGACCTGCGGCTAGAAAGCCTTGTACTTGGCAAGTTTCCGATGACAATAACGCCTGCATCACAGGTGGTACGCAGACATGACAGGTTAAAAGAGAAAAGTTTTTCAAGCCCAATTGTTTGGCTTGTTGGGCGGCTAAGGCGGTGGTCGGCGCGGTGGTTTCAAAACCGACGGCAAAAAATACCACTTCACGGTTTGGATTATCTTGGGCAATTTTCAGCGCGTCCAACGGTGAATACACGATGCGTATATCCGCGCCTTGGGCTTTGCTGCTGAGTAAATCCTGATGCGAACTCGGTACGCGCAACATATCGCCAAACGAACAGAAAATAATGTTCGGCACGTTGGCAATGGCTAAGGCTTTGTCGATATATTCCAACGGGGTGACACAGACAGGGCAACCCGGCCCGTGAATCAGGCGGATGTTGTCAGGTAATAATTGGTCGATGCCGTATTGAATAATGCTATGGGTTTGACCGCCGCACACTTCCATAATCGCCCACGGCTGGGTGCTGATGTGTTGAATAGCGGCGATTAATTGCTTGGCAACAACAGGATCACGAAAGGCAAGTTTATTGAACATTGGCTAACTCGGCAAACGCGGTCAGTGTGATGCGTGCTTCGTCTTCATCTAATATAGACAAAGCCAGACCCGCATGAACAATTACATAATCATTTTCCTTGGCTTCGGGTAAATACGCCAAACTAATGTCTTTGATAACACCTGAAAAATCGACCCGCGCCATGCGTTGCAGATTGTCATCGTTTTCAGAGATGCTGATAATTTTTGCGGGAATGGCTAGGCACATAAGGGTTAGTAGTCCCCGCCCATATCGGGCTTGAAGTTATCGGGATTGTTATTGTATTTAACCAGCGTAGCAATACGTTGTTTATAGGATTTTTTCACACAATCCACAGTTTGACAGGTATCACGTTGTTTTAACCATGTCGCTTGTTGTTTCTTAAACACGGCGGTATTTTTGTTATCCATCACTGCCATTTTATACTGTGAGCTTAATTCATCATCCAATTCCGACAATTCTGGATTTTGGCAGATGGCTTTTTCAATAAACGTTTTAGCTTTCTGGCAATCAAAACTTACCGCGTGGGCGGTGCTGGCAAATATCGCTAATACAGACACACTTAATACACGAACAAACATAATAATTCCTTAATGGTTGGGTCATTACGACAGAAAACACAGTATGCAGTAAATCAGTCTAGCCCTCAACAGTAGCCAACACACGGGCGTAAATTTGCCCCAATGCCAAGCCGCCGTCATTGGGTGGAATAGTGGCATGGCGAAACAACTGATAATGTCGCGCTTGTTCTGCATTCACTATTGCTTGCACTAAATAGGCATTTTGAAAACAGCCGCCGCTTAATACTAAGCGGGTGGCATGGATTTTTTCTGCTACGGCAAATACCCAGTTGGCTAGGGTGTGGTGAATGTTAGAGGCGATTTGTTCGGGACTGGTTTGCGGTAAATCGGCTAATACGCCTGTGAGTAAGGGTTGCCAGTCTAGTATTAAACAGTCTGCTTCAATGAATTCGGTAGGATAAGCGTGGCGCGGCGCGCCGCTACTGCATTCCCACGAGTGGAAAGGTGGGCGCGAATTTATTCGCGCAGTGGGCATGACAGCGCGAATAAATTCGCGCCTACCGTTATTCATAGCACAGGCTTCCAACGCCATTGCCGCCTGCCCTTCAAACTCGCTGAGGTAGCATAAATCGAGCAAACTGGCGAAGGCATCGAATAAGCGTCCGATGCTGGTAGTCATCGGGCAGTTGAGTTGATTTTTTAGCATTCCGCGTAATAATTTTAATTCAGTCGCAGAAAACGCACTTAATAACGGCGCGTATTCCTCAGTGAATATCGCCTCACCCTGCCACGCATACAGTAAACCTAAGGCGGCGCGGCGCGGTTCTTTGATTGCGGCAAAGCCACCGACTAAGGGAAACGGGCGACAATGCGCGACACGTTGCCAATCGTGCGGGTCTATTTGTAAAAATTCACCACCCCACAGTTGTTTATCCGTGCCTAAACCTGTGCCATCCCATGCTACGCCTAATACGGGCGGTTGCAGTTGGTGTTCTGCCATACAGGCTAAAATATGCGCATAGTGATGTTGCACCGTTTGCACGGGCAAGCCTGTTTGTTGCGCATATTGGCTACTGACATAATCGGGATGGGTGTCGCAGATAACGCGCTCAGGTGTGAATGCGTAAAACTGGCTTAAATCATTGATGGTTTTGCTGAATTGTTGGGCGGTTTCCAGTTGCTCTAAATCGCCCAGATGTTGGCTGATGATAACGTGATGACCGTGTGCGATGGCAACTGTGTTTTTTAATTGCGCACCGACTGCCAAGGTAGTCGGTATTGCCTGTTTTAAATTAATCGGCGTTGGCACATAACCTCTGGCGCGGCGAAATACCGTGGACGTATCGCCAATCACGCGGACGATAGAATCATCCAGCGGGCGTAAAATTGCCCTGTCATGCACCAGAAAAAAATCAGCCAAGCCGTTTAAATTTGCAAACGCTTGCTGGTTATCAATACAAATCGGTTCACCGTGTCGATTGCCGCTGGTAGCTATTACAGGGTGTGCTAACTGCGCCATGATGAGATGATGGATTGGTGAAGATGGTAACATAATGCCTAACAGGGCTTGGTTGGGTGCGGCATTATTAACACATGACTGCCCGTCCTTTGAAGGACTGGCAGTCATAGATTTAGCACGCGCCAACACGATAGGCGCGGCGGCAGAACGCAGACATTGTCGTTCTATTTGACTAAGTTCACACAATTGTTCGGCTTGTGTCAGTGATTTAACCATTACCGCAAACGGTTTGCTTGCGCGTTGTTTTAACTGCCGCAATCTTGCCACCGAATCTGAATTATTAGCATCGAGTAATAATTGAAACCCACCGATGGCTTTGACTGCGACTATTTTTCCCGCTTTTAACGCATTAACCGTGCCGTCTATCGCTGCTTGCCCATACGTTATCGGCTTGCCTGCGTTATCACACAAACTCAGTTGCGGCCCACAATCAGGACAGGCAATGGTTTGCGCATAAAAACGACGGTCATTTGGATTTTGATATTCCGCCGCGCAGGGTTCGCACAGCGGAAAATCCTGCAAACTGGTTTTTTCCCTGTCATAAGGCAAGCCGTGCATGACACTGTAACGCGGGCCGCAATGACAGCAACTGATAAACGGATGCTGATAACGGCGATTGTCGGGATCAAATAATTCCGCTACGCAAGCATCACAAACCACTATATCAGGACAGGCAAATATGGCGGCTTCGCTATCGGCATTCAAACTGGGTTTAAACTGAAAGCCTTGCTGATAAGTTGCGGGAATGGCGCGTTGCTGACAGTAGGTGATATGCCCGCAAGCGGGGACATGATTTTGTAGCGCGGCTAAAAAATCGGCTAGGCGTTCAGTTTCGCCTTCCACTTCAATCAGTACACGGTCACGGTCATTGGCTACCCAGCCCGATAATTGATGCTCAGTTGCCAAGCGATGAATGTAGGGGCGAAAGCCGATGCCTTGTAATAAGCCTGTGAGGGTGATTTCGATACGTTTCAAATGTTTTATAGTAGGGTGGGCAAGCGTTTTTCTGCCCACCGTTTACAAGTTATTAAATGATGCCGAAGATAATGATTGGTAATGTTTTCACATTACCTATTTCTGCACCCACTGTCCGCCTGATTGATACCACCACCCTGCTTGGGCGTTACTGACCCAACGCTTGGCAAAGGTCGCTTTTATATCCGCCGCCCATTCAGGATGACCGTTTGCATTGGCGATAGCTTGATAGAGTGCGTTGCGGTCGACATTTTCAGCGGCGACTAATGAATTGACGGCATTTCTTTCTTGTAACGGCACGGCGGTTACATCTCTGACCGTTAATAAGCCACTGCCTTGTATACCAATATAACCTGCTGCATAAAAGCCTTGTAAGCCGGCAAAACGGGCTTCCATGGTGCTGCGTAATTGTCGAATTTCAGCACTGTCGATGGTTAAGTTGGCTTCTTCCGCGTGTGCGGAGGAGATAACCAGACTGATGGATTTATCCAGCCACAGCATAGCGGTTTGCTGCCAGTCGGTTAATTCAGTTTTCGGTTTAGGCGCGGGAGCAATGGATTGAATATCTTTAATAATAGTGTCAGCTGCTTTTTCAGCCGCCGACGCTGGAAAGTAAATATTGATAGTCACGCAGGCGGTTAATAATAAACCGCCGAGTAGTGATAGTTTTTTCATGAGAGTCTCCAATTATTGAACAATGACTTTGTCTGATGTCGAAATACGCGCTAATCGCTCCATCAATACTGTCCAGTCTACACGCGTATTGTATCCAATGACATCTATACGCGGCACACCGCCGCCTAGCACGATGGTATACCCTAAATCGGTTGCCTTAACCCCCGATAATTGGCACACGCCTTCGTGTAAATAACACCCTAAACCTATTTGGTCGTAGCCAAAGGTATCAAACAGTTTTAAAAAACTGCGCGAGACTAAATCACTGGCTGCACTACCGCCGATATGAGCAATATTGTTGACTGCTTTTTGGCTGATACGGTGCGGTGTATCATCATTATCAGGTGTTCCCAACCACGCTAAAAAACCAATCGGTTGCCCGTTTTCAATGTGTAATTGCTTAACAAAGCCTGATAATTTACCTGTGATATTGCCAAATTCATATTTGCTGGTCAATTGCTCTAAATCCAGCTGGTCGATGTCTATATCCGCGTAAAACGTTGGCAGTGCGTTAAATAAGTTGGCGGCGGCTAATTTGGCAATTTTCACCGTGCCGCTGAATACGTTAATCAGTAACTCACCATCAAGCGTGAGTTTTTTGTCGTGGTAGTTCACTTGCGGAATAGACCCGCTCAATGTGCCGATGAGCGGCTGCCATTTTAAGGCGGCGGATAATTGCTGTAGAGAAACCTGATTCACCTCGCCTTGAAACACCACTTTTTCTGCGTCTTTCGCGTTGGTTTGCAGTTTAAAGTGCTGAATGTGAATGTCGCCGCCTAAAAAAGGCAGGTTGGCGTTGCCTAACAGCTGAACATTACCCGCATTGGTTACAAATTTAAGCTGCGTCGCGCCAATCGGCAATTCGTAAAATTGTAATTGTTGCCACGCAAACTGTGACGGCTGGTTAAAGGTTGCATTAGCCAACCAATTAATTGTGCCTAAGCCGTTTTCAAGTTTAATCCGCTTCGCGCTGTCGGTGATTGCCAATTGATTAACGCTGGCGGATAACGCCGTTAATACCCCTGCTGTCAGCGTAAAGTTAGCGTCCAAGTGTCCTGCAAAAGCCAGACTGTCTAAAAAACTTTGCGCAAAAAACGGTTTCAAATAAACCATTGTTAATGTTTGCAAATCATCACTGCGCAAGGTGAATTGCGCGTGTTCTAGACTTAGCTGTTGCTTATAGTTTAAGCACGCAGTGCCGTTTACCGTACCCGTGGGCAAATGCTGAAAATTGATAGCCTGCATGTCAAGCTCACTGGTCGCGGTGTTTAACGCGCCTTCTGCGGTCAACGTGATAGCGCGTCCGTCTGGCTTTAAATACAAGGGTTCAGCATACAACGCGCCCGTATTGAATTGCGCTTGACTTTGCCACTGCCAGTGGTCGCCCGTGTGTTGTGCATTTATCTGCGTGTGTACGCCCAGCTTTTCCGTCGCAAAACGCCCCGTCTCGGTTTGCCCTGTTAATTGCTTAACATCCGTGTTTAAGCGAGCGGTTTTAATCCCTGTTTCATTGCCTGAAACCTGCAATTGAAAATCGACATCTCCGCTGCTGAGTTTGAATAATGTGGCAGGTAATAAAGCCAATAATGCTTTGCCATTGGATGCCTTCATGGTCATCGTCATAGACCAATTGTCGCCTTTGGCTTCACCATCAATACTGGCAATGCCGCCTAACCAGTGTGCATCCGTTAATTTAAAAAGACTGCGATTTTTTTGAAGCACAAAAGAAAACTGGGCGGTGCGGGTTTGCGATGGGGGTAACTGAAGGCTGACTTGCCCTTGTTGACAGCACAGTTCATCGGCTTGCCAAGTAAACGCGGTACAGCGAATATCAAGCAAACTAAGCTCAGCAAATGGCGCGGGTAAGTGGAATTTGTTAATCGTTAATAGCAGTTGTTGCGGTGTTTTATTGATATTGCTCAGGGTAATCGCCGCGCCTTCTAGTTGCCACGCTTTAGCGGTGATATTAGCTAAGGTCATCGACACCTCATCAAGTGCCTGTGCGGTCGGGCAAATGACAATAAGCAGCAGAGTCAGAACAGGAGCGATGTTGTTGGTTTGCAAGTCGTACATAGGATGGCTTCCTTGCAGCAACGCGATAAGATGAGCTGGGAAGCCCATCAATCGCAACAGATGGGCTTCCTATTTTCGTGCCTTTGGTGTTTTTCGTGGACGGTAACTTATGCCACTTCACCCTGACTATTTTTAAACACCTGATTGACCACCTGCCCTGCGGTATTGACCAATTCCACTTCCAGCGGCATTTTGCCTAAGGCGTGCGTGGCACAGGAGAGGCAAGGATCATAAGCGCGAATGGCAACTTCCAGATTATTTAATAACGGTTCGGTAATTTCCAAGCCGTCCAAATACGTTGCCGCGACTTGGCGCACCGATTCATTCATCGCTTGATTGTTGTTGGTGGTGGAAACAATCAAATTGGCTTTGGTGACTATATCATTTTCGTCGATTTCATAATGATGGAATAGTGTGCCGCGTGGGGCTTCAATCACACCGATACCAACGCTACGTTTTACACCTTCCACTAACAAATCACTGCCCATAATATCGGGGTCGTGCAGTAGTTCTTTGATGGCTTCGGCGCAATATAACACTTCAATCAACCGCGCCCAGTGATAAGCGAGCGTGCTGTGTATCATGGCATCTTCGCTGATGGTCATGAATATTTTGCGTGCCGCTTCGGCTTTGGGGGTGCTGATGTAATCGCAGTTATTGACGCGGGCTAAGGGACCGACACGATACCAGCCGTCCTGTTTGCCTACTGATAATAAATACGGGAATTTCATGTATGACCACGAACGCACTTCTTCGTGAATGTGGCTGTTGTAGTCGCGGTAATCGAGTTGATCGAGGATGACTTTTCCCTCGATATTTTTAACGCGCAAGCCGCCGTGATAAATTTCCAACGCGCCGTCTTTACCGATTAAACTCATGTAGTTGGATTTGATGGTGGCAAATTCATCGTGAAAGGCTTTGTTGGAACAATGGACTTTTTCTATCAGTGCCACCGCTTGTTCAGACCATTCTATTATTTGCTCAATATCAGTCAGCAAATAATCACGCTCTTCTTTGCTCAGTGATTTATTGACACCGCCTGCCAGTGCACAGCTGCCATGCACCCGTTTACCTGACACCATGCGGATAACTTCTTGCCCGTATTTGCGCAGCTTGACACCTTGCAAGCCGATGTCGGTGTGTTCCTGTAAGACGGCAATGACGTTGCGTTTGGACACATCACTTTCAAAGCCGAATAATAAATCGGGGCTGGCTAAATGGAAAAAATGCAGGGCGTGGGATTGTAAGGTTTGCCCGAAATGCAATAAGCGGCGGATTTTATCCGCCGTCGGTGTTAAATCTTCTGGATTGACACCGACTAATTGATCTATGGCTTTGGCGGCAGCAAGATGATGACTGACGGGGCAGATGCCGCATAAACGTTGTACTAAAACAGGCAGTTCCCAATACGGGCGACCTTGAATAAAGCGTTCAAAGCCTCGGAATTCAACGATATGTAAACGCGCTTGTTGAACGTGGTTATTATCATCGAGCAGTAAAGTGACTTTACCGTGTCCTTCGACGCGCGTCACAGGGTCTATCACGATGCGTTTCAGGTTCTCAGTAGATTTGGCAGTTTCTAAATGTTCGTACATGATGATTCTCGCAGAAGTAGATTGGATTAACGATTAACGCGCTCGAACAAACTTAATTAATGTGTTGGTATTTTACATCCAAATGGTATTTTTATCTAAAATCACGTTATCCAATGCACTTAATAACGTGCTTAACCCTTGTAATGCGGTTGGTTCAGCATCGGTTTTAGACTCCAGTTGTGCCTTGACAATCGCCCCATCAACCGCAATTTCCGCCGCGTTGGCTAATAATTCACGCGACGGACAGTCAGGTATTAATCCGGCAATAACCTGCATCATATCGTGTTTATGGCGACTGGAAATGTCAATGACATCGGGCAGAATACCGCCGAGCTCTGACACGGTATTAATAAACGCACAGCCGCGATAAACGGGATTTGTGAACCATTCTTCCATGACAGGCACCAGCGTACTGAGTCCCTTAGTCTGTGCTTGATAACGGTTAATTGCATCCACAAACCAGTTCATCCAGCGTTCATGCCGATAATCCAGATAGGCGCGTATCAAGTCATTTTTACTGGGAAAGTGGCGATAAAACGTGACTTTGGTGACGCGGGCTTCAGCTATCACTTTATCAATGCCAGTCGCACGCACACCGTCACAATAAAAGAGGTCATGCGCAGTCAGCAAAATGCGTTCGCGGGCTGACAGTTCTGCTTGAGTAGGTTGTATTGAAGAAATCATCAGTGAATTGTAGACAAGTCTGTCTACGGTTGCTACTATTTCCCTTAGGTAGACAGAGCTGTCTACCCATTTTCACACCCCCCTAATTGGAGCATAGCAATGGAAACCAAACCGCCTTTACCACCCTTTACCCTCGAAACCGCCGCACAAAAAGTCCGTATGGCAGAAGATGCGTGGAACAGCCGCGACCCTGACCGCGTGGTACAGGTTTATACCGAAAATACCCGATGGCGTAACCGCGCTGAATTTCCCGTAGGTCGTGCCGAAGTTCACGCTTTTTTACAACGTAAATGGGCGACTGAACACGAATATCGTCTGATCAAAGAATTATGGGCAACGACGGGCAATCGTATTGCCGTGCGTTTTGCTTATGAATGGCATGATGCAGCTGGGCAGTGGTTTCGTAGCTATGGCAATGAAAACTGGGAATTTAACGAGTTTGGTTTAATGCAGCGACGGTTTGCCAGTATCAATGATTTGCTGATTACTGATGAAGACAGATTATTCCATTGGGAACTGGGTCGCCGTCCTGATAATCATGCGGGTTTAACAGAATTAGGGCTTTAGTGGTGTAGTGTAGTGTGTGGTTGCAATACTGACTTGACGGATACGAGCCTGTCAAACTGCAAGCCCTCGATAGGCGCAGGATTCATCACATCGGGTATGCAATTTTTGACGACAATTGTTGCAGGGTTGCCGACCAGCAGAGAATAAGGCGGGACGCTCTTAGTCACAAAAGCCCCGCCGCGATTCTACTGCCGCGTCCTATGGTGACTTTCCCGGTGATAGTGGCATTAGGGCCTACCCAGACATCATCTTCGAGGGTCGGATTCCCGCGATAAGTGTATACACCGTCACGCGAAATACGGTTGCTGCCACCCAGCGTAACACCGTGAAATATGGTTACATTGTGACCGATTTTACATGGCTCACCAATCACCGCAGCCCAGCCGTGCGTCAGAGCTATGCCGCCGCCCACTTGCGTTCACCACGGCATATCCATAGCGGCTGCCCACGTTGTGAATTTATGTAATATCTTGAAAAAGGGTAGCGTTAGTCGAAGCACGCCAGAAGAATCAGCTATCCCTTGACATAAGCGCAGAGTCACGATGACTCGAAAAGTTCGTTGTGTAGCGATTGCTTCAATAATACATCGCCAACTGAATCGACCATACTGCCGATAAGTATCTGCTTTCATAACGTCCCAAGCATTCATGTATCTATCTCTGTTCATTGTTTATTTTGTAGTTTATTTTGAGTGTCCGAAAAACAGCTAAAATTGGCTATTTTAATAGCCAGAACCGTCTGTTAATTTTCATAATTTATGACGATTATTAACACAAAATACTCAGCAATTATTACGCCGTAAAAATTAACCATTTTAATTCAATTGGTTATAATTTGTTACAAAAACCTACCTCTGACAACGGCTGAGATACTTTGTTACTATAACTAACTGTCAATAAAATAATTACAAAACCTTTCGCACTGAGCTGTGAGCCTGTCGAACAGTCGAAGTGTGAATGTGGTTCGACAGGCTTTCCAAGAACGTTACCATTTTATTGTGTGCTAGCTCTATGTTACGAAATCGAATTGGGTTTTTAGTTTCAAATCCAGAGCAAATTTAATAGGAGTAACACATGTAGTCTGTACGTTATCGAACATATTCATGTTAGATATATTAAGTCAAATGACGCAATAATTTTATCTACGCCACGCATGATACCACTCTAAGCATTGCAGTATTATTTCAGGGGTATGCTTGCGTTTCCACACGCCTGCAACATACTTATTAGCCTCGGACATTGTAGGGTAAATATGAATGGTGCTGAGAATTTTATTCAAGCCTAGGTTGTATTTCATCGCCAACACAAATTCTGCCAGCAAATCATCGGCATGATTGCCGACGATAGTGACACCTAAAATGTTGTCTTTGTTAGGCGGCGTTAGCACTTTAATAAAACCCTGTGTTTCGCTGTCGGTAATGGCGCGGTCTAAATCAGCCAACGGATAAACACTGACTTCATAGGCGATATTTTGTTGTCGCGCTTCCTGTTCATTAAGTCCGACCCGCGCCACTTCAGGGTCGGTGAAACTTGCCCACGGTATCACGCGGTAATCGGTACGAAATTTTTTGAACGGCGAAAATAGCGCGTTGACAGCCGCATACCATGCTTGATGCGCGGCAGTGTGGGTGAATTGATACCGCCCTGTCACATCACCACAGGCATAAATATTGGGGTAATTGGTGGCTTGAAAGCCATCCACCGCCACGCTGTGCCGTTCTGTCAAGATGATACCCATTTCCTCAATGCCGTAACCTGTGACATTGGCGGCGCGTCCCACGGCGATTAATAACTCATCAAACGCAATGCGCACTGTTTGCCCGTTGTGTTCTGCAAGTAAATATTTTTCGCCGTGTTCAACAAGGAATTGTTTCGCCGTGTGTTCCACTAAAACAGTGATTCCTTCACGTTGAAAATTTGCCAATATTATCGCCGACACCTCGGCATCTTCACGCATCATTAAGCGAGTTAAACTTTCCACTTGCGTGACCTGTGAACCTAAACGGGCAAACGCCTGTGCCAATTCACAGCCGATTGCACCTCCGCCTAGCACTAACAAGCGTTTTGGCTGTTTGCGTAGCTGCCAGATGGTATCCGACGTTAAATAACCGACTTCTGCCAAACCTGCAATTGGCGGAATGACGGGCTTTGCACCTGCGGCAATGACAATCGCTTTGGTGCTGATAATTTTAGTGCTGTCTGCGCTGGTTACTTCAACGTGCCACGGGGAAATTATTTTTGCTGCGCCGATGATGACTTCCACACCTAATTCGGTATAACGTTCGATAGAATCGTGCGGGGCAATGGTGTTAATCACTGTGTGTACACGCTCCATCACTTCAGCAAAATCAAAGTCAACGGCGGCGGCTTTCATGCCAAAGTCTGCGGCACGGCGATGTTGCGCCAGAAATTTCGCCGAGCGTAACAAGGCTTTAGATGGCACACACCCCGTATGCAAACAATCACCGCCCATAGCGTGTTTTTCAACCAGCGTGACTTTAGCTTTCACGGCGGCGGCAATATAAGCCGTGACCAAACCGCCTGCGCCCGCGCCAATCACTACCAGATTGTTATCGAATTTTTTCGGCTTATTCATGGGGAAAATTCTCAATAATTTTTTTGGCGAGTAGTGGAAATAACCCCAATAACACGAATGACCCGACCAGAAGCGGCGATAAGATGCCCGATAAGGATTCCAGCTTGCCCAGTTGTGTACCTGCGTTGACATACACCAGCGTTCCTGCCAGCATTCCCAGCTGACTGACTCCGTAAAAAGTGCGCGTTTTCAGCGTGGTTAAGCCCATCAACAGGTTAATCATAAAAAACGGGAATAGCGGCACCAGACGGAGCGTAAACAAATAATACTCACCGTCGCGTTCTATGCCTTCATTAATGGTTGTAAGCTGTTCGGCAAATCTGCTCTGCACCCAGTCACGCAGTAAAAACCGCGCACTTAAAAACGCTAAACTCGCGCCGATGGTAGAGGCAAAAGACACAATCACCGTCCCCCAGAACAATCCGAAAATCGCCCCACCCGCCAAGGTTAAAATAGTCGCACCGGGAAGTGATAAAGCGGTGACGATAATATAAAGTAGCGCGTAACCAGCCAGAGCTTGTACCTGATGGGCGTTGTAAAACTCGGTAAGTTGGGTTTGTTGTGCTTTGAGCGTGGCAAGGCTCAAAAACTGTTGTCCGTCAACGTAGAAGAAAATCGCTATCGCACTCAACATCGCGACCAGTAAAACAATGCGTGTGTTCATGTTCATCACCCTTTGAAAATAAGGAAAGTCAGCATTCATAACGCAACAACGATACCATTTTATTGAAAGATACTTAAGTTTATAAACTACACTGTATCGTTTATTGACTGGCGGGCGGCATGACAGAAAAACGGTGTGATATAACTTTTTTTCCTATTTTTCTGACATCTAACTACATTTTAATTTTAACGAAACGGTGTGATTAACCATGCGTATTGCGATTTATTCAGGTTCATTTGATATAGTCACCGAGGGGCATTTGTGGATGATTCAGCAAGGTATTCGCCTGTTCGATCAGCTGGTGGTGGGTATCGGTACCAATCCTAGCAAACAAACGCTGTTTGATTTTAAGACCCGCAAACAGTTATTGGAATCGGTCTGCGAAGGCTTGGCAGATAATCTGATTATCGAAGATTTCGGCAATCTGGCGTTGGTGCAGTTTGCGCACGATAAAAATGCCAGTTACATTCTGCGCGGTATTCGTTCCGTTGCCGATTTTGATTATGAGCGAATGCTGAAAAACGTAAATACTGATTTGGATGACTCGATTGAGACAATATTTTTAATGCCGCCCAAAAATCTGTCCGATGTCAGTTCCAGCATGGTCAAGGGGATGTTGCAGGTCAAGGGCTGGGAAACGATTGTGAAACGCTATGTGCCTGACGCTACACGAGAGGCGTTAATTGCGCGTTTCAGTTGTGATCCTGTGCAAGTAGTGCGGCATTATGCAGGTGTAGCCGCCAGTGTGACATTGACAGAAAAATATAACGAGCAAGGGCGTTTTTATCACACGCTCAAATACATTGAAGCGTGTCTGCGGGAATTCCGTGAGGTTGAGGCGAAACTGACCGACGGTCACGCCGTGTTGATGGCGTTGTTGTTTCATGATCTGGTTTATCATCCAGAAGCGCATCAACTGCTTGCCAATAAAACTGCAAGCTGGGAATTGGCAAATCAGCTTTGTCCGTTAAGTGATGTTGTTAAAAGTCATATTCTGCACACTTCCCATACTTACACGGGCGATAAAGAGGCGGATACCGACACCGTCTGTGACATAGACATGGCGATTCTTGGCTATTCAGAACAAGAGTTTGATAATTATGAAGCTAATATTCGCCGTGAATATGCGTTTGCCGATGATACACAATACCAAGCGGGACGCTTGAATTTCTTACGTTCGGTATTGGCAAAAGAGCGTGTTTTTAACACCGATTACTTTCATCACAAATACGAAGCCTCTGCCAGAATCAATATCGAAAGGCTTATCAGACAACTGTCGGAAAAACCTTGACCATTGTCATCATCACGTTACCCTATTGCGTTATTATTTACCGTATTTTTATCCCTTACATTTAGTAGATAACACATGAAAAAACGCCTCCCTATTTTCAGATTCCCACCTTCTTTCGCGTTTCTGGCACTCACTTCCGTATCCGCAAGCGTAGCTGCACTGCCTGCTTTTCCTGGTGCAGAAGGCTACGGCACACAAACCACTGGCGGACGTAGCGGCACAATTTGTGAAGTAACAACGCTTAACAATACGGGGTTTGGTTCATTACGCGATTGCGTTGAAATGCAGACAGAGCCGCGTACCGTTGTGTTTCGTGTGAGATGAACAATCGCGTTGACCCGCTATATTGTTATCAATGCGGCGCACAGCTATCTGACTATTGCAGGGCAAACAGCTCCAGGTGGAGGCATTCAACTCAGAAACTAGGGATTTGCTATAAAAGATGGTGGTCACGATGTTGTTATCCGTTATCTGCGTGTACGACCGGGCAGTAATGCCTGCATAGCGCAAGGCGGCGGGGCTTGCGATTCGGTTAATGCGTTTACCATGCTGGGCAGTACGATAGAAAAACGCGTTTACAACGTCGTGCTAGATCATATATCCGCACAATGGGGGGTCGATCAAAACATGAACGTCTGGGATTCGGTCAGTGATGTCACCATCCAAAACAGTATCATCGCCGCAGGTGCTACAGCAGGACATTCCAAAGGTTCTCATAGCATGGGGTTTCTTGCAGGCGGCGATATAGTAACTGATATTACGCACACCTCGCCCCGAAAGCGTACTATTAAAAGATGAACAGAGAAAATTTAGCTATATACACTGATTACTTGATATGCACTAACGGATTCACTACCGCAACTGGATTATCGGCGATGTTGGAGGGAGAGATAAGCCATGACCGAGTGACGCGCTTCCTGTCGGCACGGGGATATGGATCAAAAGAACGTTGGCGAGAAGTTAAAGCCACGGTGCGCCAGATAGAACGGGATGACGGTTGCCTGATCTTTGACGATACGATTCAGGAGAAGGCATGGACGGATGAGAACGAAATCATCTGCTGGCACTTTGAACACTGCAAAGGGCGTTCGGTCAAAGGCGTCAACTTGCTGAACGCCCTATATTGTAGTGGGGAAGTATCCATTCCTGTCGCCTTTGAAGTGGTGCGCAAGCCCTGCCAGTTCAGTGATGTAAAAACCCGCAAGGTCAAACGTGCGAGTGATGTCACGAAGAACGAACTGATGCGGGAAATGATAGCGACCTGCGTGGCGAACGCCATCAAGTTTCGCTATGTATTGACGGACAGTTGGTTTGCCAGCAAGGAGAACTTTGAGTGTATCCTGAAAAAAGGCAAACACTTCATCAGTGCCCTCAAGAGCAACCGCTTGGTGGCTCTCACTGAAGAAGACAAGAAAGAAGGACGCTTTGTACGGATCAGTCAGTTGGAATTGGCGGATAAGCAGGCGGTGCGCGGTTGGCTGAAAGGTTTCCCACAAGAGGTGCTTTTCGTCCGTCGGGTCGTTACAAACAAAGACGGCAGCATCGGCCGATTGAATCGGATAGGCAGCGATTTGGCGTGCGATGGCGAACAAGTGTCTACAATCTACCAAAAACGGTGGACAGTCGAAGCATTCCATAAGTTATTAAAATCTAACGCGGGATTGGCGAAATCACCGACCCGCACAATCATGACACAAAAAAACCATATTTTTATGTCCATTTATGCGGTATTCAAGCTGGAATGCTTGAAGATAAAACACAAAACCAATCATTTTGCATTGCGTACCAGGCTCTTCATCAAGGCAAA
>JAUYBJ010000055.1 GCA_030693155.1 Methylococcales bacterium | reverse complement strand
TTGTGAGGGAGGTTGTTTACATGCTTATCGACACCTAAAATAAGCATTTCCAGCACCGGAAAACTGTTTTAAAAACTTAGCCATTAAAGTGGATGTAGTTTATGTAGCTATTATTAAAGATTATCTGTGTAAAAGTATCTCTAGTCCGCATAAGAAAACCAAAACAAATCCACTAAATGACACGCAAACAGATGAAAATACGCGCATGGCTTCTGTGAGAATTAAAGTCGAGCATTGTATTGGCGGCATGTAGCGTTACCGCTTTCTTTCTGACAGACTAAGATACCATCTTTTTGTTTTATATGTTGATATGCTCGGAGTCTGCTCGGGGATTTGGATGTTCTATCTCGCTAACTGATTGTTTTATAATGGAACAACAAGTCTATTTATCAAGTGTTCGACCAGACTGCTGAACAATATTTCAATATCAGGATCAATGGAAATACCGCCTGATAAAACCTGTTTTTTATACGTCCGCAAGCAGGCAGTAGCAATCATCTCAATCGGTTGTTCTTTAAAACAACGTTTCCATAGCTTTTCTGCCTGCTGTTTCATACCCGCTTCCACAAAGCAGGTCGTGGCGTGGTTGTAACCGTAAATAATATGAGCTTCAATTTCACGCATTGCCCATTCCAGCGCGGCATTAAGATTTTTTTCCACGCCATCACCTGCAAGATACGCACACGCCAAGGAGGTGTAGGCTAAATCACAACCCAGCTCAGCGGCTTGCTGATTCAGCTGATAGGCTTTTTTTAAATCAGGAATAATCTGGTCACTGCCGTTTTCATATTCAGTCGCTAAGCTGTGCAGCAGTTCGCTCACTTCCGCACACGCCTCAGCATTGAGTGTATGCAAATTTTCGGGCAATGCGTGCAGCCATTTCAACGCGGCATTCACATTTCTTTTAATACCCCAGCCATTGAGATACGCATGAGCCAAGGCAATATAGGCGGGCTGATAATTCAGTTGCGCTGCCTGTTCGTAGAGCTGAAAGGCTTCTTTACTGGCAAATTCACACTCTCTTGCCTGATGATAAAGCTGTTCACATTCATCTTTTATCAAGTTTGCGTCGTTGTCTTCATGAAATTCAGCAAATTCATCATCGACAGCAACAGTCGCGGCGTTCTGCTCCTGATTTTGCAATTGTATCGCCGCATCACGCACCGTCATAAAGGCTTTGATAACCTCATCGGGTGCGGCAACAAACGCCATCCCTGATTCTGCTCTGATACCGAGCAGTTTCAGGTGCTCCAGATATTGATTTTCGATAGTTTTGGGTTCACGAAAGCCTTCGTAATACAGGAGGTGCGAGGGAAATAACAAGGTCTCAGCCCAGACATCAGGTTCATATTCAGTCACCCCGACCATCATCAGGTAAGGGGATTTTTTCATCATTGCAATACACAAAAAACCAGCCATTCTTTATTTTTCCTGACGTTAGGCTCTGTTGACATTTGGTAAAATCGCTAACTATATCAGTAAGTTATGATTTGCTATATATCTATAACTGGTTGTTTCTGAATGACTATTCCCGAAATGTCAACAGAGCCTAAACTAAATTGTTTCTTTCAGATCCCTTACTATTTGCACGATGCAATAAATCACTCCGCCTACAAGACCGCTATAAAAACAAAATTCATGCAGTTGCGTCATATCAATCCAGCCCAATAAATGATTACCCGTCGCAAACGGAAAATACGGTTGTAGATCGGCGTGCATGATACTGTCCAACACCACATGACTATAAGTCCCTAACACCGCGCTGAAAAACGCGATACCCCAGCCAATGTTAATGCGGCGGTTGGCGGCAGAAAGAGTAAGCAATTTTAACGCCAACTCCGATAAATATTTGCCCGACACGGCGGATACCACCGCCAGCAACGTCGCGCCCAAATAAGTATGGGAAAAACCGTGCAACTCAAACCGCGTGGTATTACTCAGGATGACATACAAAGGTTGTAAATCCATGACAATCTGCGTCCAACCGAACACCATTAAACTGAAACTGCCTTGCAGTAAGGCTTTCAGTAAAATGCCCGGCCCCATGTGTAATGGTGTAAACGGCATTATTTCACCCGCATACCCGCCACTGCGCCAGAATCTGGACTCAATAAATAAATCCCGTCATCGCCACCAGCAGCAAGCACCATACCTTCCGACAAACCGAAACGCATTTTTCGGGGTGCAAGATTCGCCACCACCAGCGTCAAACGCCCTTCCAACTGCTCAGGTGAATACGCTGCTTTAATGCCCGCAAAAATAGAGCGCGTCTCATCACCTATATCGACAGTAAGATGCAATAATTTATCCGCACCTTCCACACTTTCTGCTTTGATAATTTTCGCAATGCGCAAATCCAATTTGCCGAAGTCAGTAATATCAATGGTATCGGCGATAGGTGCGAACTGTTTTTCTTTGACCACCACTGGCGCGGCAGTTTTTTCCAGATTTTCTTTTGAGGCTTCGATAATCGCGGCAATTTTATCGGGTTCAACGCGCGTCATCAGCGGAATAAAATCGTTCAATTGATGATTTAACAACGGTTTTAACGCATCTATCCAGCCGTGAACTTCACTGTTTAAAAACACTTCCGCACTGTAAGTCAAGGTCGGTAATACAGGTTTTAAATACGCCACCAGCACACGGAATAAATTCAAGCCCATCGTACAAACCGCTTGTAACTCCGCTTCTTTGCCTTCTTCTTTCGCAATCAGCCACGGTTTTTTCTCATCAATATACCGATTCGCCTTATCCGCTAACGCCATAATCTCGCGCATCGCTTTGGCAAACTCGCGGTTTTCATAACATTCAGCAATCATTTCATTCGCCGCGATGAACTCAAACCATAATTCAGGTTCAGCCAACTCAGCCGACAACCTATTATCAAAACGTTTCGCAATAAAACCACTGCAACGACTGCCGATATTAACCACCTTACCGACCAAATCCGAATTAACCCGCTGGCTGAAATCATCAAAATTCAAATCCAAATCATCCACGCCTGCACCCAGTTTGGCGGCAAAATAATAGCGCAGATATTCAGGGTTTAAATGGTCTAAGTACGTCCGCGCAGTGATAAACGTACCGCGTGATTTAGACATTTTTTCGCCGTTCACCGTTAAAAAGCCGTGCGCAAAAACCGCGCTCGGCGTTCTAAACTCCGCGCCCTGTAACATCGCAGGGAAGAATAACGCATGAAAATAAATAATGTCTTTACCGATGAAATGATATAGCTCAGTTTTGCTGTCTTTTGCCCAAAATTCGTCAAAATCCAAGCCTTTTTTATCGCACAGATTTTTAAAACTCGCCAGATAACCAATCGGCGCGTCCAACCACACATAAAAATATTTATTCGGCGCGTCAGGAATTTCAAAACCAAAATACGGCGCGTCCCGCGAAATATCCCATTGTTGCAAGCCGCTCTCCAACCACTCCGCCAATTTATTGCGCACTTCGGGTTGTAAATGCCCCTCGGCTTGTGTCCAATCGGTCAGCATCTGGGTAAAATCCGCCAGATTAAAAAAGTAATGTACCGATTCTTTATCAATCTGCTTTTCGCCTGAAATAGCGGACACCGCATTTTTCAATTCCGACGACGCATAATTCTCCCCGCATACTTCACAACCATCACCGTACTGATCCGCCGCACCGCATTTTGGGCATTCGCCTTTAATAAAACGGTCAGGCAAAAACATCTCTTTCACAGGATCATAAGCCTGTGTAATTGTGCGCGAACTGATATGACCCGCATCGCGCAAGCGCGTATAAATCAACGAGGAGAAATACTTATTTTCTTCCGAATGCGTACTGTGATAATTATCAAATGCCACGCCAAAATCACTAAAATCACGCGTGTGTTCCTTAGCAACTTGCGCAATCAACTGTTCAGGCGTAATGCCTTCTCGGTCGGCTTTCAGCATAATCGGCGTACCGTGGGTATCATCGGCACACACATAATGACAAGTATTGCCGCGTTGTTTTTGAAACCGCACCCACATATCGGTTTGCAAATACTCCAACATATGACCGATATGAATCGGCCCGTTGGCATAAGGTAACGCGCTGGTGACAAGCATTTTTCTATTCGACATGGTGTTTAAGTTCAGGAATAAGGAAAAAATAGCTGATATTATTGCATAAAATCTGCGCAGCTTAGCAAGGCAATCCAGCTGATGTATAAGCCTGTGATGTTAGTGATGATATGAATGTCAGGTTTTTAACTTTAAAGTTAATATGGTTTTATAGGTATCGACAGACTACACTTAAAGTCAGTTAGTAACAGCAATAAAGCTATATCTCATTGATTTAACGTTAATTCTATTATCAGCAAGTAACTCTAAATAGAAGTTACATTTTTATCGTGTTAAAAGGCACGACATATTCACTAGCAAGGAAATTAAAAATGTTAAGAAATACTTTTTTCTACACCATCGGTATTTGCTTTTTGATGTTGACCAAGGCTAAAAATCACCTTCAAGGTTATGCAGCAAAAAATATCAGCGTGTCGGATGTGAACAAATGTATCGAATATGACTTACACATTGTTGAACACTGGTCGTCTTATCTTCGAAACTATACCCACGATGACAATTGTCTTGTAGGTAAACACGTTCTTGAACTTGGGCCAGGGGATGATTTAGGTATTGGTCTATACCTGCTGTCAAAAAATTGCTCCCAGTACGATGCTTGCGATGTTCATGATTTGATGCAATTTACCTCTGATAGTTTTTATGAGCAGTTTTTTGAAAAATTGCAAACTATAAACAGTCATGCAGATATTGATTTTTTAAAAGCCCAATTAACAGCGGCTAAACAAGGCAATGCCTCAAAACTGAATTATAAAGTGAGCAATGACTTTAATCTGGCGACTGCGTTTGTTGAAGACAGCGTTGATTTGGTTTTCAGTCAGGCGGCATTTGAATGTTTT
>JAUYBJ010000043.1 GCA_030693155.1 Methylococcales bacterium | reverse complement strand
CCGCCACTTTCTAGGCGTTTAAATAAATTAGTGCGAGCAAAGCCTTTTAAACGTTTACCCGCTCGTGTCAGATTTTGAATAATAATATCTTCGGCGGCTGTGGCTTGAATGGTTATATCAGGCGTTAAATAATCCAGTAAGCCATAACGCGGTAAATGCAGGGTATCAATGATTTTAACAATGGTTTCTGAATATAGTTGTGCATAAGGGTCGTTACTGTCATGTTCATCAAATGGATATTCAACTTTTTTAGCAAGCCGTTCAGGAAAATAATTGCGTGTGCCGTTAGAAAATTCTAAATAATAACGCTGTTTTTGTTCATCTAATTTGGAAAAGTTTTTTTGAATAAAACCACGAGTACGACGCACTAAATAGAGGCGCATGAGTTCTCGCCAATCATCGGAATGATTACTTTTATTAAATGCCGCTAAACAACGCGGTGATATTTGATGTTTGGCATTAAATTCAGTTTGTCCGCCTATTTCTTTAATATAGTGTTCTGGGCTAATAGATAGCTCTTCATGTTCATCAATAAATAAAGCTAACTGCCCTGATAAATCCGCGTAAGATTTATTATAAGGCGTGGCAGATAATAAGATGACTTTGCTATTATTACGTTTGATATAATCATAAATCGCTTTATAAATTTTGCCTTCTTTATTGCGTAAGTTATGGCTTTCATCAATAACGACTAAGCGATAACGGCGCAGATTAGGTAATGTTTTTATAACTTGGCTTTGCGATAATACTTTAACACTGCGTAAGCCATAACGATGGCTATAATCATCCCACATGGTGGTTAAATTTTTCGGGCATAAAATCAGCGTTTCAAAACCAAAATCTTCATCAAATAATTTAATTAATGCAGTGGCGGTGATAGTTTTACCTAAACCCACCACATCACCAATTAATACGCCATTGCGTTTATTGAGATAATGCGCGGCGATTAAAACGGCTTTTTGTTGAAATTCTAATAATTCATTTTTAAATCGCGTAGGTATTTTAAATTCTGTTAAACCTGTACGCGCTTCTTGTGATAAATGGTAGGCGATTTTTAAATAAATATAATACGGTAGTTTGGGTGTTACCCAGCTTTCTTCAATAATATTAATGAGGTCTTGGCTAATATCTAGGCAATATCTATCATCCCAGCGGTCTTCAAACCAATCCATGAGTTTATTAGCGGCATCTTTATCAAGTACATCAATATTCAATTCGCCTTGATGACTTAAACCTGAAAAGGTTAAATTACTGCTGCCTAAATAACTTAATATCGGGCTGAAATTATCGTGTCGATGAATTAAATACAGTTTGGCATGAAGCGGATAAGCAGCGAATAATTTGATTTGTAGTTTTTCGGTTTTTAATTGCTGTGCGAGTTGTTTTAATGTGGCTTCATCGGAATTTGTTGGATAACCTAGCGTTAATTGGGTTCTAAATTCTTCGGCTAATTGACGCTGTAAACGTTTAGCGGTTTGATTATCTATAGTATGGGTTTTTAGTTTGCTGTAATGAGATTTTATCAATTGTTGTGCGCTAGGCTGCATTCCAATAATTAATCGACATCGGGCATTATCGCCACCCTGAAAATTATCAACGTAATTAGCTAAATTATTCCAACCGCGTAAATTAAAATAGCCGACACAGAGGTCGGCTTTATAGGCAGTTTGAAAAGCATTTTTTAATTCATCGGCTAGGTTTTTTTCAATATTGTCGTAGATAGTTGGCATTAAATATAAATTCCCTAGTGTAGGTTACTGCTTATAGGCGTGAGCCAAGAAAGAAATTATTTCCGTTAAGTGTAAGCAACGACGGTATGCGTTGTCCCTAAGTCGATACCGACTAAATACTGTGGAGTTTGATTATGCACGATGATTTTTCAGTGGATTGTCTGCTAGTAAGTCTGCTATGGTCTCAAAACTGCTTACATTGGTAAAGTATTGCAACATTCGGCAGTGGTTTTTTACTGTTGCTCAGCACTGCCAAGTCATTCATATTCTTGCAACAGGTTTAAGCCGCTACCGCATTTTAAATAAGTTTTTCATTATCGTGTGTCTACTTATTGAGCAATTGGAAAATAAGTGTACACTTATCGAGCAGCTAACAAAGACTTCAAAAGACTATTCAGTTAAAATAACCTTATACAATAATAAAAAATGCTTTCTTAGCTACGTCTCATCTCTTTTGTGTGTGTTTTCCGAGGTCATCTTAATGCGTAAAAAACTTATCACTCTTACTGGAAGCATTGGTCTACTCCTTGCCCACTCCTGGAGTTTTGCTGCTACCGACTTACCCCCTACAGCTAAAGTTGAAATGGGTGCAGTGGAGGAAGTCTGTTCTAATTTTATTGATCCGAAATGGCGCGAAGAACAAGTCGTTGACGGGGTAAAAATACAGGAATCACGGTTGTGTACACCTGACAATCCTGCTGATATTGCGGCGTTCGTAAAAGGTACTAATGGCGTGTCAATGGAAACATTGATGAATACCCAGCTAGCTGCTGATGCCATTACTATGTCCGATGACGTGGATGGTGATGGCGATCCTGACAAAATTGTCATTAAACTGGAAGTCGTGGAACTGAACGGGCGTTCGCCTGACGTTAAAACCCCGATTACCACCTTTGATATTGCGCCAGGCATTCAACCGACTTTCTGGGTGTACGCACCCAAAACCCGCGATATGTCTACGCTCAGCCTGTATGAGACTGAAGCCAATTCTTTATTGCGCACCCCTTCGCCTGTCATTCGTGTTGAACAGGACGATGTCGTCTGGATTGTGCTGGAAAATACCCATTATTTACCGCATTCCATCCATTTACACGGCGTAGATCATCCGTTCATGGATCACAGCCAAAGCGGTAATGACGGTGTTGGTCAAACCAGTAATATGGACACCATGCCGGGGGAAAGCAAAACCTATGTGATTAAACCGCGCCAACCCGGCACGATGTATTATCACTGTCACGTTCAGCCGCACACTCATATTCCCATGGGCTTGCAAGGTATTTTTATTGTTGAAGAAAACCGTCCTAATAACTGGCCGCAAACGTTAAATGTCGGTGCAGGTCAAGTGCGTCATCCATCGGTTGCGGTGCTGGAAAAATACGCGCGGGAATACGATTTACATTATCAATCAGTTGATAAAGAACTGCATGAATTAGTGGCTCGTTCTGCTAACGATCCGCGTTTGATTGCTAAACACATGAACACCGAATACGACATCACCGATGCTACGGATGATTATTTCATGCTCAATGGTCGCTCGTTCCCTTACACCTTAAGGGAATCGTTGATACACATGGAAGAAAACCAAAACGTTAAACTGCGTATTTTGAATGGTCATACAGAATCATTTGCGATGCACATTCATGGGCATAAACCGACCATTACCCATTACGATGGCGTTGATAACGGCCCTGGTTCTTATATTCAACGCGACGTACACGGCATGGTGCCTGCACAACGTATTGATTTATCCTTAAGCGGTACCGATGATGGTTTAAACAGCTTCGGACAAGGCATCTGGATGTTCCATGACCACGTTGAAAAATCGTTTACTACCGATGGACACGGCGAAGGCGGCGACATCAGCTTGGTGGTTTATAAAGGCTTCTATGATGAAAAAGGTATTCCCATGTCACACGGCATGAGTCTCGCGCCCTATTTCACCAAAGAATTGTGGCAAGGAAAATACCCTATCTGGCAAGATTACGATGCGTTTCACAGCTTAGGATTGCCTGATTTAAAAGCTACCGTCACACCATCTAAAGTCGCCGTGCAGACACCTGCTGTTAAAGCCTCTGAAACAGATGCCAAAGCAGCCGCAGGAAACTCACAGGATGGTTCAGTATTTGGCAGATTGTTTAATGGCTTGGTATTAGGTTTACTCGGCTATGCCGCGTTTACTAAACGTCGTCAAATTTACGACCTTATCGCCAAATTGTTAAAAAAGTAAACCTTACATGACTGCCTGTTCTTTCAAAAACAGGCAGTCAATACAAACTTTGTAGATTACCGAAAATAAAACTGGACACACTTATTTTTAGTCTCTATAATGCCCGCTTTACTGATGCCTCGGTGGCGAAATTGGTAGACGCAAGGGACTTAAAATCCCTCGTTCGTAAGGACGTGCCGGTTCGACTCCGGCCCGAGGCACCACATAAAATTTAAAAAAGAGCTTACACGGTTTCGTGAAGCTCTTTTTTTATGCCTGAAATTTACCGCGCCATACAATGCCTGTTCACAGAATTATTTACAAGACTCGACAAAGATAGATGTAAATTTCTGTTAAATTTAAAAAGCAGTTCAGGCATATAAGTTCATCAGTTCATCAGTTCATCGTAATAAATTCGGCTCTTCCCGATTTCGCGGGGTAAGTGCTAAATGTAGTGTGTGAATATATGTTATATTACTCTTAGTCATTGATTTTATAATGTTTATTTATATATTCGTAACTTCTAATATACTACATATAGTGGCTACCCCACGAAATCAGGAAGAGCCATAAATTCGAATGTATTAAAACACGTCATTCTGTCAGAGCCCGCCCCTTTGAGGGGGATGCCAGAATCCAGTCACAGGGATGTGTTCAACATAATGCTATCCTTGGCACTTGATGTGGCTACACTAAACAGGAAACTTTTCTATAAAATCACAGAAAAGACCTGAGAACATGTTCAAAATCTTCGTATTAACAAAGCCAAAAAAGCCAGATTGACGAAATGCAAGCTGGTGTTGAGTAATCGATACGTATATTTCCAAAGTCTTCTACACTATTCCAGCCATGCGAATGACCTTTCGACAACCCAGCGTTTGGTAATGACAGAAAAAGTATGCAGTTCAGAGCGTTTGACGCCTTGTACCTCCGCTCCGATA
>JAUYBJ010000039.1 GCA_030693155.1 Methylococcales bacterium | reverse complement strand
AACATCACCTGTTCAGGTGATGTTAGCCGGAAAACAAGCCCTCTTGCCAAGGTAAAACTTAAATTGTGAGCGTTCTCGTGCCGATTGACTACCATTAGCAAGCGTTTAAATTATTTAGGTGGTATTTCGAGATGCCCTATTAACTGGGCATTAGAAGAATTTGAGCGGGTTGATTTAGGCAATCAACGTAGAAACAAGAGATTAATCAAGGTGATGAGCGATTTATCAAGAGACATCACGGCGAGTATCGTGCAATGCTGTGAGGGTTGGGGGCGACCAAGGCGGGTTATCGTTTGCTGAGTAACGAGGCGGTTTCGTGGTCGAGGATCTTGGAGTCCCACCGTGTACAGACAGTGGCACGGATGGGGCACTATGAACGGGTGATGTGTCAACACTTTTCAGGACACATTATTAAGCAGCTTTATGCTGCTTTTCAAATTCTACAGGAGACAGGTAGCCATTGTTAGAATGGAGTCGTTGTCGGTTGTAGAAGACTTCGATGGTGTCGAAGATAGATCTTCTGGCGGCTTCACGGGTGGCATAGTGTTCATGGTTCACGCATTCGGTTTTTAGGGTGTGAAAGAAGCTCTCGGAGACGGCGTTGTCGCTTTGAACCGCCGTCGGGTCACTGACAAAACAGTACACAGCAAGGCGACACAATAATCCACGCTTTGTTCCTGAATCCAGGCGGTCTGAACCGTGTTTCTCTGGCAAAGTACGCTGCCGCCTTTTTTAAAATATCGCGCTCCTCCTTCAAACGCGCATTCTCTTTCTTTAATCGCTTCAACTCATCGTATAGATGTTCATCGGTTCGCACGGCTTTATCTGGCTTAGACGAGCGACTGTACTGATAAACCCAGTTGTACAGCGTGTTCTCCTTTACACCCAATTCACGGCCTGTCTCTGCCACATTGCTCGATTCATTCGCACGTTTGACCGCGTTTTCTTTAAATTCAGCAGTGTATTTTTCTTTGGCTTGGCTTCTCATATAAACTCTCTCAGGTCTTTTCAGTGATTTTATAGGAAGGTGTCCTGTTTAGTGTAGCCACATCAGCTATGGCCACAGAAAGGTGAATAGTAAATTGCCATCCTTGGCGTGTGAATTCCAGTAACTAATATTCATTTAGCAGGTTGTTTATGCACTTTATGAGCGTGGACTATTGATACCCATGGCTTTACCTTCGGCAAATTCTCTAAATCTTTTGCTGTAGGTCAACTTGTTGATTTCCCAAGTTTTCTGCACGGTAGGTGCTTTTGCCCATAGTTTAAATAAATTACGCCACCCCTCATTATGAGGATGTTTAAAATATTCATCCACTTCAAAGTTCAACTCTAAAAAGACATTTTCCATTAACTGTATCAATGAGTTACAAAAATAAAAGGCGTTATGGAATTCGCTATAATTTGCAGGATGAGTATGACTGCTATTAGGAAACGTTAAACCAAGTTCCCCAGCAACGATTTTGTCCCACATTTCTCCACATAATTCAGCATCCAAAAATGCCAAATCGTGATCTTTACGAAGCCGTTCCAAGAGTTTATCCAAGGTTCTTGTATGTTTTGTAAAGGCATCAAAGCCGATGGGCAGCGGATACCAGCGGTTTTGTAAATCAATAAAGATGCCCTCAATGGATTTTGTACTATCAAGAGCCCCAAACGTCTCAAACGTTTCTTTGCAAATATGCTCACCCAATTGTCGATAACTTTCAAATTGCGATTCACTAAACCACTGATCTGCGGTCGATTCATGCGGAAAATCGGGGTTTTGCAAGGAATAATGCAAGACATCGGTTGATTCATCACCTGTCAGCGATGATTTTAAATACACTAAAATACCATCTTCCTCTGGATAAATTCTCTTGTTATGACTATCTGTCTGACTGTTTTTAGAATATTCAATCGTTGCCACCGCACAATGACATTTACTTTTATTATTGGCATCAGGACGAATCTGCTCTACATCAATACTGATATTGACACCTAAATCGATTCGGCACTTTTCAATAGCATTTCCCAAACCTTCAAAAGAAAATGCACCGTCTTGCTCAGCATCAGAGGCAAGAATAAAGCGACAACCACGATGCACCAGTTCGTAAATACCTAAGTTTTCAAAATGTCCACCATCGGATAAATAAATAAAATCTCTATCCTCATTGGTTTGACCAAATAATTCTAATAATAAATACCACAGCGGAAACATTGGACGCACTCTGTTTCTAGCCACATCAGAATTAGGCAACCACTGCCCCAAACGCACATTAAAAACCGTCATTAAAAACGACATCGCAGGCGAAGAATGGTAGCCGCTATTAGGACTTGCCGCCGCTCCAGATATTGCCATAGCCATCCCCAAACTAACTCCATCCCCGTATTTAAAATTGTCTTTCTTAGTCTCTTGATAACAATGACGTTGTCCATCATCAGATTTCTTATTGGTTTCCCTTATGCTATATCCACAATATTTGGGTGAGAAAATAAAAGAAGCCCCTTTGCGTTGTTGCCACGCTAATTGCTTTCCTGCGACCAAGTTTAATGTGCCATTAATAATAGGATACAGACCGTCTATATATTCTTTTCCCGTAGTGTCTTTTTTTAATAACTCATTGAGTTGAATATTGTCTTTTTCATCAAAACCAGTGAATACATTAGGATTTCTATCACCTTTTCTTGCGCCGCCTAAATAGCAACGAATTAAACGATTACGATAAAAATAATGGATAGAAAGTTTATTAATATCCAGAACAAGTCCTAGAGAAAGAGTCATTGCTAAACAAATAAAGAAAGCGTAAACAAGTCTGATAGTAATGTCGTTATTTTCTAAATTATTTAGACAATAAAAATAATCTTGATTACACGATGAGTAAAAGAATTTTACTAATAAATTAGCGATAAAAAAAAATATCCCAATCACAAAAATATAAGGGGACACTTTCAGAAAAATTTCCAATGCTTTATTAGTCTGTTTTCCAACCGATGATGTTGTTTTTGAACTTTGCGCCGCCAATAAACCCGCGCCCGATTGTAATATCCACGCTAATGAAATAGTATTTCTTAGCCAACCATGAATTTCATTAACTAATAATGGGCTGTAAAAAGCCAATAAAAATGCACTTGCCCAACCTGCAATAAAAATCAATAGCCAAGCACCTAAACGGCTAAACCATTCCAGCTTTGGTGAGTCTATGAATGTTTTACTCCCGAAACCAATGTAGAAAACCACTGACAACATCACTATAATTATTAGCAAAGGCGGTGTCCATATCACACCGTGTGCAATATTAATCTCCGATATTGCCGATGGCTTGTAAAATATAAAAGCAACCAACCAGATAACCGTTAATATCCATAAACCAGCACCAAAACGGCTTAATAATTCTATGTTATTTTTCTTTATTTTTATCGTTTCCGATGAATTGATAGCCGAGCTTTCACTCCGTAAACCAATGTAGAAAAAAATACCTACTAGCACAAATAAAAGTGCGACGATTAATACAGGGGACTGTGGCAATATAGCCGAACTTTTTTCTAAATTCCCGCTTAATAGAAAGAAACTACCGAATAATGCGCCACTAACAACACAAGCAATACAATATAAACAAAAGTTATTACCATCTTTTTTATCGAATGGTAAATTATTATCTGTCTCTTTATCATCTTTTACTGATTTAAATGCAAAATAGCCAGCAGCAAGAAAGCTTATTAATGATACAAAACCACCTAATCCCCTATAACTGCCTAGATTTTTTATAAAGTTTATTCCAAATATCTCCGTCAGATGCACGAATAATAGTAAAGATGTTAAAAAGAAAAATAATAATGTTAAATTTAAAATCCAGTTACGCATATAGGTCGAAAATACCGTCCAAGTATCCGCATTGAACATACTTAAATTAGGCGTTAAGTAATTACTGTAACTCCTTAAAAACCACATTGATTCATTGGGTTTAGAGGCAGTTTCTTGACAAGCGTTAGCGATAATTTTGTCGATATTATTAGTTGAATTAATATCATGGTGGTGATTATGGAGATACGCCGTCAACCAGCTGCCTATATACCCTCCCCCTGAAACCGTCGAAAGATAATCAAAATGCTTGAGAATTTTTAAATCTGCTAATGCTTTTAATACGCCGAAGTTAAATGTCGCGCTCCGTATTCCGCCACCAGAAAAGGCAAGCCCCACATAATCGCCATCGACTTGTGATGTTCCTGATCTGGCATTGTGTTTACGAGATTCATTAATAATATCTTGTTCTTCTTTAAGAACCTTATTAAATTTGTTCATACTGCTCTCCATATATTAATTTTGGATTGAGTTTGAGATTGGTTTTTATATAAACCAAGAAGCCTTACGGAATTTGGTAGTGATAAACATTGAGTGCGTTGCGTACAAACCTAGTAGTATTATGACAGTGTGATAAAGACCTGCGAGGTTTTTAAAACCTCGCAGGTCTAAGTAACCTTACCCGTCATAACTAAACTGACTGTGTACTAGGCTCTGTTGACATTTGGTAAAATCGCTAACTATATCAGTAAGTTATGATTTTGCTATATATCTATAACTGGTTGTTTCTGAATGACTATTCCCGAAATGTCAACAGAACCTAGGTTTGAACCCCTCACTATCAAAAATATAACTATCACTCAGTGTTTAAGACTACTGAAAAGTATTTTTGAATAGATGTTACCCCTTTGTTATTTTCACTTAGCAAAGGTGCAAGAAGCAATGACTTAGAATGGAGTATTAATGGATATAAAATGGGTATTAAAAATACCCAATGAGGAGGTGATGGAGTCAAAAACAGGCTGTTTGACTCCTGTTACCACGTTATAAAAATAAGCAGGTAAAGTTTACACGCACGCTATCTTAGCCGCTGTACAGGATCATCTGTTGTGCTGCATTGTATAAAGCTCATACGCCTCTTTTTTGCCAGTTGCTCTAATTGCTGTTGGCGGTGTTCAAAATGTTCATGATAATTTGCTAGACATTGCGTATCGTTGGTGTCGATCACGACATCACGACTGCCATCGGTAAAGCGGTAGTGACCTTTGGTCGGTAAATCCTGTTCCAGAGCATCATAAACAAACACCAATACCACGTCGCAATGTTGCGACAATTTAGTTAAATGTAGCTCCGCCGCGTCATTCATGCCGCGAAAATCACTAATGATATACACTAGACTGCCTGGATGGGCGTGTTGCACCAAGCGAGCCAAGACGCGCTCTAAAGTAATTGTTGCGGTTTGAGTCGGCTCATCTTTATGCACCAGCATATTTAAAAACCGTAATACCGCGTGTCTGCCGTTTTGCGGTTTTAATTCGCAGCACTGTCCGTTGGAAAATAATTGCCCGCCGATGCGGTCGCCTTGGTGTTGCGCCGCCCATGCCAGTAAACCTGCCAATTTAGCTGCTAGCACCGATTTAAACACGCCGCGCGTGGCAAAGTGCATAGCAATGCGGTTATCAACGGAAATAAACACGGGGCGTTCACGTTCTTCACGAAATACTTTGGTGTGGGTTTTGCCTGTACGCGCGGTGACGCGCCAGTCTATGCTGCGAATATCATCCCCTGCCTGATAGATGCGCGATTCTTCAAAGTCCATGCCGCGCCCTTTCACAGGCGACACATAGCCGCCGCTCTGTTGCGAACGAATAGACAGTCGTTTAAAATTTAAACTGGACGCAGGTTTTGCCAGATCAATCAGGTTTTTTAACGAGACAAAAACCCGTTCATTGATGACAACAGTTGATTGTTCTGACATAGCTTAAGGGACGGCAATGCGGGCAATCAGTTCTTTAATGACATGATCGGGGGTAATGCCTTCAGCTTCGGCTTCATAGGATAAAATTAAACGGTGGCGTAGCACATCGAAGGCGATGTCCTGTATGTCTTCAGGAGCGACAAAATCACGTCCAGCCAGCCACGCTTTGGCTCTGGAACAACGATCAAGCGCAATACTGGCTCTGGGACTTGCGCCATAACGCAACCACGCGCCCAAGTCTTTGCCATACGCTTCAGTGGTTCGGGTTGCTAAGACGATTTGCAGTAAATAGTCTTCCAGACTGTCGGCGATATGTAAATCCAGCACTTCATTGCGTGCCTGAAATAAGGTGTATTGACTCAGTGGTTCGAAGGCTTGTTGCTCATTGATTATCTCATTGCGTGCTTCGGCTCGTGCCAAATGCAGGATACTTTTTTCATGTTCAGCGGGCGGATAATCGACTTTAACGTGTAATAAAAATCTATCCAGCTGCGCTTCGGGTAACGGATATGTCCCTTCCTGCTCAATAGGATTCTGAGTTGCCATCACTAAGAATAAAGACGGTAACGGGTAACTTGCCAGTCCGACGGTGATTTGCCGCTCGCCCATGGCTTCTAACAGCGCGGCCTGAACTTTGGCAGGTGCGCGATTGATTTCATCCGCTAAAATAAGATTATGAAATAACGGCCCTTTTTGAAATTCAAACGCGGCTTGTTGGGGGCGATAAATTTCCGTACCCGTTAAATCAGCGGGTAATAAATCGGGGGTAAACTGTACACGGTGGAAGTCGGCTTCAATGCCTTTGCTTAACACTTTAATGGCACGGGTTTTAGCAAGACCAGGCGCACCTTCTACCAAAATATGCCCATCGGCTAATAAGCCGATCAACATCCGTTCCACCAGCACATCCTGTCCGATGATGCCTTGATTGATAAAGTTTTGCAGGCTGTTAAATGCCGATTGAGCGGAGCTTGTAGTGTGTTCTGACATAATGAGATTATCTGTTTTTAAGTCATCAAATTAGGAAAGCGTACCCTTGTAACATAAGCACTTTTAGCTGTTACAAGGTAGGCGCATATAAAAAACTGTGCTTATTTTATACCGATACACCGCCAGACAAAGGCTTAATTACAGTATTTTTACTACCGCACTTAAGTTTCTAACTATTTGACCAGCAACTATTAAGTGTAGAATAGCTTTTAAACGTGCTATTTATTGAGTCTGTACCGAGTACACTTTATGTATACTAACCGTACTGAATAATCGCCATAATAACACCTCCATCGTTCCATTCATTCTTAATAGAGTTTCAATGACAATGTTAGATTACAACGATTTCTTGGCTAATTACGCATTTATAATAATGGCAGTATTACTGGGCGTAATGGGTCTGCTTGTTATTTTATGGATAGTGTCAAAACTGCTGCCTGTTATTAAAAAAAATAACCAGCCAGAAGAAGCCGCCGCTCTTGACTACGACTGGCATACCTTGTCAGTGGCTCAAGCACTTCATAAACAAGAAACCCAATTAAATAGCGGTTTAAGTCATGCAGAAGTAGCAAATCGACAAGAGTATTACGGCTTCAACCGTCTGGATGAAAAACCACCCGAATCCGCGCTGCATTTATTGCTGTCACAATTCAAAGGGATTCTCATCGTTGTGCTGATTATGGCGGCTATATTGGCAACTGTTATCGGCAATATAACCGATGGTGTGGTTATCCTGATTGTGGTCATCATTAACGCAGGACTCGGTTTTTATCAGGAATTTCAGGCAAACAAATCTTTGGCGGCATTGAAAAAAATGCTGGCATTAAAAGCCAAAGTTCGCCGTGATAAACAGATATATGAGCTGTCTGCCGAGCAACTGGTGCCGGGCGATATTGTTATTCTGAATGCGGGTGACAAAATACCTGCCGATGGGCGTATTGTTGCCGCTAGCAGTCTGGAGGTAGATGAATCTTCATTTACAGGTGAATCTGTGCCTGTTGCCAAGCAAAAACAAGAGCTGAGAAACCCTGCTACACCATTGGCAGAACGCCTCAATATGCTGTATATGAATAATGCGGTGGTGCGCGGTCGTGCAGAAATGCTGGTAACCGCAACAGGTATGGATACTGAAATAGGTAAATTGGCTCATCTGCTGGCACAAGCCGAAGACGAGTCCACCCCGTTACAACGACAGCTTGACAGTCTGGGCAAACGCTTGGGATTGCTTGCCTTACTGGTCGTGGTCGTCTTGTTTGTCAGTGCCATACTGCGCGGTGAATCCCCCATTGACACGGCTTTTACCGCAATTGCTCTGGCAGTGGCGGCAATTCCTGAAGGCTTGCCCGCTGTCGTTACCGTGACACTCGCACTGGGGATGCACCGCATGGCAAGTCAACGCGCCATTGTTAAACGCTTGTCTGCGGTAGAAACTTTGGGCTGTACCACCGTTATTTGCACTGATAAAACAGGAACGCTGACCGTTAATCAAATGACCGCGCGGTCTGTATACTATCGAGAACAACTCTATAGTGTCAGCGGTGAAGGCTATGACCGGACAGGTGAGATTGCTCCCGCTTGTTCAGCGGCAGAATTATCGCCTTTATTATTGCCACTGGCTTTGTGTAATGACAGCAACTTACAGGATAATCAGGTAGTCGGCGATCCGATGGAAGGCGCGTTACTGGTACTGGCAGCGAAAGGCGAACTGAGTAAAGAACAGGCAAATACGAAACTGCCGCGTATTGCTGAAATTCCGTTTGATGCCAAGCATAAATTTATGGCGACTTTTCATCGTCAGGATGCCGAGATTATTGTCTTTATTAAAGGTGCGCCCGAAGTATTGCTGGAACTCTGTCAATCAGCTCTCGATAAAAACGGCAACCAAGTTGCCATTGAGCGTGACACGCTATTGCAGGAAAATGTTCAAATGGCGAGTACAGGGCGACGGATTCTGGCTTTAGCACAACGAACCTTTCCAACCGCTGATTTTTCGTGGGACGATAATTTATTTCGCCACATTAATGAACTGACCTTTATCGGTTTGGTCGGTCTCATAGATCCGCCCAGAGCAGAAGTGCGCGAGGCAATTTCCTTATGTCACAAGGCAGGTATCGCCGTTAAAATGATTACGGGCGACCAAAAAATCACTGCCTCAGCCATTGCACAAGAAATCGGCTTAGTCGGTGATATTGTGGACGGCATTGAATTAACGGCAATGGACGATGCTACCTTAACAGCACGCATTAACAGCATTGGTGTTTTTGCCCGCACCGCGCCTGAGCAAAAAGTCAGAATTGTTGAATCATTAAAAGCCGCTAAGCACATTGTTGCCATGACAGGCGATGGTGTCAACGACGCGCCTGCACTCAAGTGTGCCGATATTGGTATTGCAATGGGCATTACAGGCACGGACGTTGCTCAAGAAGCCGCCTCCATGATACTCACTGATGATAATTTTGCCACTATCGTTAAGGCAGTGAAAGAAGGGCGGGGCATTTATGAAAACATGGTTAAATTTATTCGTTTTCAATTATCTACCAATATAGGAGCGATTTTATGTGTCGCCAGCGCACCCTTATTGGAAATGCCCCTGCCGTTTACCGCCATACAACTCCTGTGGATTAACATTATTATGGATGGCCCGCCCGCTATGGCCTTAGGCGTTGACCCTACGCGCGTCAACAGCATGAACGAAGCACCGCGTAAACTCAATGCGCCTATTTTATCGTTACGCCGCTTTGGTAATTTGTTCACTTATGGCTTCACCATGGCTATCGGCACACTGGGTGTACTGTATTTCGATTTACAGATAAATACCGCACAACACGCAACGTGCCTTGCATTTACTACCTTCGTGCTGTTTCAGGTATTCAATGTATTTAACGCCCGCACGGAAAAAGGCAGTGCGTTTAATCACAATTTCTTTGCCAATAAATTCTTATGGACATCTATTGCAGGAGTGATTGTGCTGCAAATAACCATCGTGCAATGGTCTGCTGTGCACGCTGTTTTTCATACTACGGCATTAACAGCAATGGACTGGTTACTGGCTACGGGCATCGCCTCATTAGTGCTGATTTTTGAAGAGTGTCGCAAGCTGGCAATCAAGCTCACTACGCGCTAAATCATTACGAACAGATTATAGGGTGTTAGAATAGCGACATTAAGATAGGGTTCAATCTCTCTCACCCAATACACCATTCTACTTACAAAGAGGATTCTATGCGGAAACTTACGTCTTCACCCGCGTTGATTGGAACTACACTTGTCATTGCTGTTATTTTATTTGTCGGCTTCTACTATCTGTTTCTTGATCTCATTGTTGATCTATGGTGGTACGACACATTAAAACTTGAGCCTTATTTCTGGCTGCGACTGCTGTACAAGTTTCTCATTTTCTGTGGGGTGACACTGTTTTTCTTCGTCATTTTCTTCCTGCATTTTTGGGTTGCCTCACGTTATCTGGGCTTGAATCCCCCTGATGACATTATTGACAACGTAGCTAAACGTCTGCGTTTTCAACGCATTGCTGATATGTTCATGAAGTGGTCGGTGAAAATATACACGCCTATATCACTCATGCTGGCAGTGTTCGTTGCCCTGCCCTTTTATAAACAATGGGAGCTGGCTTTACTGTACTTTTTTGGTCGTGACTCAGGAGTCACTGAAACCATTTACAACAATGATGTCAGTTTTTATATGCTGTCTTATCCGATGTATATGCTCATTCAGCAAGAGCTATTGGTAACAGCTATTCTCATATTTGTTTTTATAGGTCTTTTGTACTGGCTGGAACATATTTTTGTTCCTAGTGAGCATCAGGAATATCAGGCGGGTGCGAAAATTCATTTGACCGTTTTAATCGGTTTTGTCGTCATTTTTGTCGTATGGGGATTTCTGCTGGAACGCTTTTCTCTACTGTACACCACCTCGCATGAGCCTGTTTTCTATGGTCCTGGTGCTATAGAGATGCGCTATCGGCTACCCATTATCTGGCTGGGCATAGTTACGTTTCTAGCGACTGCACTATCAGCGAGTTTATTTATTTTTTCCCAAAAACACCGTATCAAAGCCCCGTTCCTAGTGTCATTAACCGCTTTTTTATGTATGTTAGGGCTTTCGGAAGTGGAGTTTTTGCCGCAACTTATCGAAAAATTTCTGGTTATTCCTAATCCCGTTGCTTTAGAAAGACCGTTTATACAGGCGAACATTGATTCAACCTTAGCGGCTTATGATTTAAATAAAATTACTATTAAAGATTTAGATATAAAACAAGATGCTACAGCCGATATTGAATCGTGGGCAACGCAAAAACGCTTTGAGAATATTCCCGTCTGGGACAGAGAGATTCTGATTCATTCTTATCAGCAATTACAGGAAATCAGACCTTATTATCAATTCAATTCCGTTGATGAAGACCGCTACAATCTGCTGGGACATACCCGTCAGGTTAATCTGGCTGCCCGAGAAGTCAATATTTCCCGTCTGCCTAAAGCCGCACAAAACTGGGAAAACACCCATTTGCGTTATACGCACGGCATTGGTGCAGTCATGTCTCCTGCCGCTCAGGATGCGGGCAAGCCCTTAGTCTGGTACTTACGCGATTTGAATTTAAATTCAGATGTAGGTATTGATCTTAAAGGTGCCGATAAAAAACCAGATATTTATTTCGGCGAAGAAAAATACACTTACGCCATCGTTCCCAATAATCTTAAAGTAATGGGTATTGACGGTTCTGATCAAGTCGAAGAGAAAGACTATACGGGTAAAGGCGGCATAGTCATTTCCAGTATTCTAAAAAAAGCCTTGTTCTCGATCTATTTTAAAGAGTTCAAAATATTCTTTTCACCCAATATTACCGACGATAGTCAACTCATGATGCGGCGCAATATTGTTGAGCGCGTTCATGAAATCACCCCTTTTCTGCGATTGGATAAAGACCCTTATCTGGTTGGAGCGAAAGACCGGTTTTACTGGATCTTGGATGCTTACACTATATCCAATATGTACCCTGCCTCAAAACCTGCCGCTGATGATTATTTAGCGGGTGATGACAAATTCAACTACATCCGTAATTCGGTTAAAGTAGTGATTGATGCGTTTGATGGCACCGTTGATTATTATATAGCCGATCCATCTGATGCCATTATTCAAACCTATAATCGTGCTTATCCCGGACTATTAAAAGACATGAGCACTATGCCAGCGGAATTACGGGCGCACTTACGTTATCCGCGTGATCTTTTTTATATGCAGATGAAAGTGTATGCAAAATATCATCAAAGTACGCCTGAGCTGTTTTATGAACAAGGTGAAACGTGGCAGTTTGCCAATGTAAGACACCAACCTGTCATGCCCTATTATCAGACCATGGACTTTGGTAATTGTAATGACAGGGAAGAGTTTGTCATGATTAATCCGATGACTCCGATTAATAGAAACAACCTCAGTATGATTGGTGTGGCGGGGATATTGGATAAAGCCAATTGCAGTCTGGATTACAAACCGAACATTACCGTTTATAAATTTGCTAAAGATGTACAGGTCAACGGCCCTGCACAAGTGGAAGCCCTGATTAACCAGAGTACCGATATTTCGGAAAAAGTGACTTTATGGGATCAACACGGCTCTAAAGTCGATATGGGGCGCATGATTATATTACCAATGGGCAACACTATTCTTTATGTTCAGCCTGTTTATTTAACATCGAGCAATAGCGGAATTCCTGAATTAACTCGCATGATTGTCTCTATGGGCAACCAAGTGGTGTGGGATACTTCGTTATGGTCTGCCTTTGAAAAGCTGAAACAACTGTATGCAAAAACAGCAGTTGATCGCGGTGGCACAGGGACAAATCCTAAGGGGACTCAATAAGCTATTGTTCTGAGGTTATGACTGCCCGTCCTTTAAGGACGTGCAGTCATGCTGATTTAATGCACTACCAAATAATGAGAAAATCAAACTTTTCTGAGCAGATTATCCAGCCAGCAAACGGGCAGAATACGCTTAAGCGTGGCGAATAAATAAGTGGGGAACGTGACGTAATAGCGTATTTTCGGGCGTTTGGCTTCCAGCGCGTGGATGACCTTTACCGTGACCGCACTCGCAGGCAAAGTAAACGTCGCCGCCGCACCCTCTTTTTCCAAACGTTCTTCCATTGCCGTATAGTTTTCTTTATGAACACTGTGTTCGGCATCTATATTTTTCTTATACAACGCCAGACTGTTTTGCCTGAAATTGGTTAAAATCGGGCCGGGTTCTATCAGGGAAATATGAATATTCGTACCATGCAGTTCCAAACGCAGCGTATCCGCTAAACCTTCCAAGGCAAATTTACTGGCGTTATACGCGCCGCGATAACGCATAGCGACCAGACCCAATACCGAACTGTTATAGATAATGCGCCCATGCCCTTGCTTACGCATCACAGGAAGCAATAGATTGGTTAATTCATGGGTACCAAATAAATTGGTTTCAAATTGATAGCGCAATACATCACGGCTTAAATCTTCTACCGCACCTGCCTGACCGAACGCGCCATTATTAAACAGGGCATCGCAACGTCCATCTGTTAGCTCCAGCATTTGTGTGACTGCTTGTTGAATACTCTGACTGTCTGCCAAATCCAGTTGCAGACTAGTGAAGCCTCGTTCACTTAAACGCGCTACGTCTTCTGGTTTTCTTGCGGTTGCAATGACATTATATCCTCGATTTTTTAACGTAATAGCGGCATCGTAACCAATGCCAGAGGAACAACCTGTAATTAATATCGTTTGTGCTATTGTCATGAGGGTGATTACTTTTGCAAATCCTGCTCAGTAAAATTAAAGGTTTTTCCACTGCTGCAATTGACTAAAAAATGCAACGTCTCTTTCGTGCTTTTAACATCTAGTTCTGCTGCCTCAACACGCTCACATTGACCAGAAACCAACGCTTTTTCAGCAGAGGTTCTTCTGAAACGTTCAATAGAAGCCAGTCTGTCCTGAAAGGGTTTCACTAAATCGGATAACTTGTCAGGTACATAAGGGGGAATAGCAAACGCTGAATACTTTTGCGGATTGCTTCTAATCAATGTCTGATTGTTTTCACTTTCCGCAATCGCTTCTTTATTAATATTAGCTTGCCTTTCCGCTCGCTGTTTCTCAGTCATTTTTTGCTCTTCGAGCTTCGCCTGCTCTGTTTGTTGTTTCAACTCCTGCTGTTTTTTTTCCTCATCCAGATTGGTAGAACTGCCTGTTGCGATATTGAGCGTTATGATGGAAAATCCCGGGGGACAAGGACTGGACTGATAGTTCTTTTTACCCGCAGGATCAACACACTTATAAATATTGTTAGCCGCAAATACATAGGAAGAAACAAAACATCCCAAGATAATCAGTGTAAATCTCATTTTTCCTCCGAAGTAAATTAAATAATTAGAGAATGATTATAAGCAATATCTTAATAGTAACACTAAGCGTAGCCTTGAAAGTACAAAAAAGCCAACGTGCCATAAAATAAATAACCTTATGTAAACAGCAACTCTCACTGATTTTTAAATTACGGTCTAAAAAACGGTGAATAGTCAGCTTTTTGTTTAAAATAGTCATTATCAAAGTGCACTGACCTTTTAAATTTTATGATAAACCAACGTTTACTCACTCGCATCACAATAACTTTGCTTATAGTGAGTAGCCTATTGGCATTGCTGGTTTACAGTGTGCAGCCCTTTTTAAAGTCGAAAATACTCACTATTATTCAGCAGGAAACGGGAAGAAAAGCCTCGCTTGCAAGTGTGCAATTCGCACTTTTGCCCCTGTCTATTCAACTACAGAACTTTGCACTTCAAGAAACCGATGGCAAGCCATTTGCCAGTGTTGACAGTGCCTATATGCAGGTGAATATCCTGCAATCTTTCGCACAATCAGCGGTAGTTATTGAGAAAATCGCCTTGGTCAAACCTGTGGTACGCATTACCAAACAAAAAAACGGTGCATTCAATTTTGACAATCTATTTAATAGTAAAGCAGATAATCAGCAAAGCACTGTTTTTCCCGTCACTATCGCTCACTTATCGCTATCAGCGGGTCAAGTAGTATGGGAAGATTCTGCCATCAAAGAAACTGTACAGCCCATTAATCTGACGATTGAAAATTTCAGTATCGTCACTGATAAACAATGGAATTTTACGTTACAGCTGGCACTTGAATCGGGCGGACAAATAGAGTGGCAAGGCGAAGCCAATCTTAAGCCACTACAATCAAAAGGTCATATCAGGCTTAATAATATCAAACTGGAACGCCTGTTGGCAGTCACTTTTCCAGAACCAATGGGCTTTAGTTTGACGGGTTATGAACTATTTGATGGTGATTATCAGCTCAGTTATGACAACAATCATTTCACCTTAACTGCCGATAAAACCAAACTCGCACTGCATGATTTCCAGTATGCCGAAAAAAACAAAACCCCCATTGTTGCTAAGGCGACTGATTTTAGTGTCGAAACCGATATTAAAATAACCAACGTTGATGACACTTGGTTATTTACAGGCAAACACTCTGCAATTGACTTGAATAGCTTTGAATTTTCCCAAACCCTACCGACCAAGAATCATATTCAGATACCCAAACTTAACCACCAAGCTGAGTTTAAAATCAGTTATGGGCAGAAAAATTGGCAATTTCTCATCAATAACAGCAACACGGATGCCCATGCTGTCGAACTTACTTATTTAAATACCGCCGTTAAAATTCCAGCCATCTCAGTGGCGAGCAGTTTTGATATTATGACCGATAACCATAATGTGCAATTCATAGTAAAGCAAGGCAAACTGATTAGTCATGATATGCAGTTATTTGAAAAAAATCAGCCTAAACCGCTGGTTGATATTCCCAGCCTAACAGTCAATGACATTAACTTTAATCTGAACAAACAAAGCCTTGGCATTGATTCCATCATAGCTGATAGTGCGGATTTTCGTACTTGGTTAAACCCGGAGGGGCAGTTCAATTATCAAACTCTGTTCACTGACCCCAAAATCAAAACCACAACCACGACAACAACACGCCCCGCTGTCGAAGCAAAAACGCCACCGTGGACTATCAACATCAAGCACATCGACCTAACTCGTTTTGCCACGACTTTTGAAGATAAAACACTCAGCAAACCCGTGATGATGACGCTGAAACCTGTCAACTTCAAACTGGATGGCTATAGCAATAAAGCGGGCGTAAAACTGCCTTTTCAGTTGGATCTAGGTGTGAATAACACGGGAACAATCGAAGTCAACGGCGATGCAACCTTTGAACCGTTTGTCAGTCATTTAGCGATTAATGCCAAAACCATCAACTTAGAACCGTTTCAATCCTATCTGGAAAAAATCGCGCATTTGGACATTATTGAAGGTGAATTGAGCATGACGGGCAAACTGACAATGGCAATGTCGGACACTAAACCGCTGGATCTTCTCTTTACGGGCGACAGCAACATCAACCAATTCATCACCCGCGACCAAAAACGCCACAAAGACTTTGTTACTTGGAAAAATCTCTCCTTAAAAGGCGTAGCGGTGGATTTACAAAAAGACAGTTATACCGCTGACGCACTGATTATTGATAAACCCTATGCCCGAGTCATTATCAGAAAAGACAAAACCATCAATTTTTCCGACATCTTCATTACTGCACCCAAACCCAACGGTACGCCCGTTAAAACCGTTACCAACGTGCAACAACCCTATTTTAAATTGAATAAAGTACGAGTGATTGATGGCTCATCCGATTTTTCTGACAACTCATTAATTATGCCGTTTTCCGCGCAAGTCAAAAGCCTGGACGGTGGCGCAAGTGATATTTCTTCCGATAAAAAGTCCACCATTAAAGTATCCCTGAAAGGCAACGCTTACGATTTTTCCCCCGTTGATATTGATGGATCTATCAGCCCTTATCTGGGCGATTACGATTTGAATTTGAATTTTAAAGGAATGCCGATGCCGTTAATGTCGCCCTATATGGTGGAATTTGCGGGTTATAAGGTTGAAAAAGGCAAAATGTCACTGGGTTTAAAATACAAAGTGGTTAATGATGAACTGACTGCCAGCAACAATATATTGATAGATCAATTTGAACTGGGTGAAAAAGTCGATAATCCCAATGCGGTCTCCTTACCGTTGGAATTAGCGGTAGCATTGCTGAAAGACAGCGATGGTAAAATTAAAATTGACGTGCCTATTACCGGAAATTTGAATGCCCCGCAGTTTGATATTGGCGCGATTATCGCGGATGCCTTGGCAAATTCACTCAGTAAAGTCATCAGCTCACCGTTTCGCGCCCTCGCCTCTCTGGCTGATAGCGATGAAGACCTAAGCACCATCACGTTCAGCGCGGGCAGTGCCGTATTGAACAAAGCCCAATATGTAAAATTGACCGCCTTAGCCAAGGAACTTAAAGAGCATTCAGTGCTAACCTTGAGCATCAAAGGCACAGCATTTGAAAAACAGGACTGGTCAGCCATGCGTGAAGCCGCACTCTATGACCAACTGAAAACAATACGCGCAGAGGAAATCAACCGAGACAGCGACAAAAAAATTCTGGCGGAATATGTCGAATTGTCAGATGCCGATTACAAACGCCTGCTGGCACAATTATTCATCGAAAAATTCCCCAAACTGGCGAAAAAATCATTATTCGGCACACCTGAATTGATTGATGCCAAATCGGGCGATTTTTACGAGATTGCCAAACAACATCTGAGTATCTCACTCAGTCGCGAACAATCACGACTTAAAAAACTGGCAGTGCAACGAGCGCGAGCCATTGCGAGTTATCTGGTACAACAAGGCGTACCGAATGCACAAGTATTTATTCTCGATACCGTGATTGACCCCAAAAGAGACGACAATGAGATTGCCAGTTTATTATCGTTAAAAACCAATTAACCATTGTTCACAGGCGTAAAACTGTTTCAGCTGTTGCCGAATTAACAGCAATAGCCAAGTTATGGAAATCCAAAAAAGACTTAATTTATGATAAGAAGGCACTATGTTTACAAAACTTCCACTGCTAATGCTGTTTTCACTGGTCGCCGTTTTTTCTGCCGTTGCCGATGAATTTTCACTGCTTAATGAAGAAAAAATAGGTGATTTTAAAATGGGGCTGTCTGAAACCGATTTGAAAAACAAAGTATCGTGTCCGTTACAACTGGAAGAAGAGCAATTGTGGGGCGCGGATGGTATTTATCATCAAGTCTGGAAGTACCCTGCTTGCGGGCTGAGTTTCAGCATGAGTTCAGCACAAAAAGGCGGCAGTAAATCAGTTGATGGCATTACCGTTACCTCCCCTAGCGTACTAAAAACCAAACGCGGCATTCAAATTGGTAGCACTGAAAAAGCGGTGACTAAGGCTTATGGTCGCGATAAAAATACCGAAGACAGCGTACCAAAAGAAACGTTTGTTGCAGGTTCTCTCTACGGTGGTTTGATTTTTAACTTTAAGAATAATCGAGTCACTGAAATATTTCTTGGCGCGAGTGCTGAGTAATGAGTGCATTGCCTGAAAACAATCAGCCGCCGCCCTCAGTCAGTATCAAAGAAGCATTTTTATTTTGGTTGAAATTGGGCTTTATCAGCTTCGGCGGCCCTGCGGGACAAATCGCTATCATGCACGAAGAATTGGTCGAACGGCGACGGTGGATTTCTGAACGGCGGTTTTTGCACGCACTCAATTACTGTATGTTATTGCCCGGCCCTGAGGCGCAACAATTGGCGACTTATCTGGGCTGGTTAATGCACCGTACCACAGGCGGTATTATTGCTGGATTACTGTTTATCCTGCCCTCGCTGGTGCTGTTGATTTTGTTAAGTTGGGTGTATCTGCGTTTTGGGCAACTGCCAGCGGTGTCTGCGCTGCTGTATGGCATTAAACCTGCGGTGGTGGCTATCGTATTATTTGCCGCCTATCGCATTGGCTCTAGGGCATTGAAAAATGCCGTGTTATGGACGTTAGCGGCATTGTCGTTTGGCGCGATTTTTATCCTGCACGCGCCGTTTCCGTTGATAGTATTAATCGCCGCTTTAATCGGTGCAGTAGGCAGACGATTTGCGCCGCAATATTTTGCTGTGGGGGGCGGACACGGTGCGACAAAACACAGTTTTGGCAAAGCACTGATTGATGATGACACTCCTATTCCAGAACACGCCCAATTTCGCTGGTCGCGCTTGCTGATTATTGTCGGCATTGGCTTGCTGTTATGGGGCGGTGTTATCGGCTTTCTATGCGCTCAATATGGCTGGAATGGTGCGCTGACACAAATGGGCTGGTTTTTTACCAAAGCCGCATTACTGACTTTTGGCGGCGCGTATGCGGTACTGCCCTATGTGTATCAAGGTGCGGTAGAACATTTCCATTGGTTGAGCGCGACACAAATGATGGATGGTTTAGCATTGGGTGAAACCACTCCCGGCCCGTTAATTATGATTGTTACGTTTGTCGGTTTTTTGGGCGGCTGGAATGCGTTGCCGCTAGGTGCTGATTCGGCATTAATAACGGGCGTGATAGCGGCAGTAGTTGTGACTTACTTCACTTTTTTACCCAGTTTTTTGTTTATCTTGGCAGGCGCACCGCTTATCGAATCAACTCACGGCAATTTGAAATTTACCGCACCTTTATCTGCCATTACAGCGGCTGTGGTCGGTGTAATCGTTAATTTAGCGGTATTTTTTGCAGGGCATATTCTTTTCCCACAGGGCAGCTCAGGTGCGTTTGATGCCGTTGCCGCGTTAATTACGGTTTTGGCATCACTGGCATTATTTCGTTATAAAGTCGGTATTATTGCGGTAATTGCAGGATGTGGCGCGGCGGGATGGTTATCTTCTTTATTACTGGCGTAAGGTGTTGGTGCAGTTAACACTGCACCCGTCGTTTTACTTTGAACCTACCGCAATGGCATCTTGTGGCGCATCAGCCATATAACGGTTAAACAACATAGCGAGCATATCGACTTCATATTGTTTCGGTCTGCTCCAGCCTTCTAAACCTAAATCAGCCAGCACTTGTCGCCCTTGGCTATCCTGCCCCATATTCAACAATACTTCGGTGACTGCATTACCGACATCAGTACAGTGCGGCGCGGCACAAAATAAATGAAACGCAAAACCCGTTTCGCTTTGGTCTATTTCGCGTAGCATATTGCGCGTTAAACTGGATAAGCCGCGATACGTTTCTGTTGACAGAAACAACAAATCCGCCTGCCCTTTCAGTAACATTTGCAGGGCTTTGATGTCGTGCCCAGAAAAATTATAATCCCACTGCGTACTGCCAGATTCTTCCAATAAGAAACGACCTAACAGATAGACGAAATTATCAGCAGTCGCGGTAATCACTTTACCACAGAGAAAGTCGCTGATTTTTTGTCGTGCATCATCGGCGCGGACTAATAAAGTCACTTCATCGGTTTGATTAATCGGATGTAATAAGGGACGGAATTGGTTTTCTATCAATAAGCGCGTGGCATCAAATGGCTTGGTAAAAACGATGTCCATACCCTCGATTTTACTGCCCTGTTCGCTCATCGCTCCATGTACTAATTCCAGCTGTATATCTCGCCCTGTATGGCGTTGCAAATAGGTGTTGAAAAAATACCAGCCATTCATTTGATGACTGTTTTGCGCGTGTACCCACAGCTTGAGTTTGCCGTCGTCGGCTCGCTGCTCTGATTGAATATTCGCAATGGGAGCTGATTTTGCAACAGCAGCGGGCGAAACAGCGGCGGTTTGTTGCCCATCATCGAGAAAGCGCGTTAAACCTGTCATTTTAAACAATACACCAATCATACGATTCACATTGGTAATACTGATGGTGATGTGTTGTTTTTGCCAGTGTTCAAATAATTTGAGTATCTGCGCCAAGCCCATGGAATTAACACGTTGTACCAAGGCGAAATCCAATTCCACTATGCTGTTAGCAGGCAACACATACAGCGTTTCCAAACTGGCAATGGCTTCGACATCAATGGTGCCCATAAGAGTAAATTGTTGTACTGATTCGTGTGTTGAGGGGGGTGGTTGAATTTGTAACATAATAAATTGCTCCGTTTTTATTAGCTGTTGACGGTTTCGTGAACTTCGTTGTGATAAAGAAATTGAAAGCCATTTTCAGCTTCATCATCAAAAGGATTATTTAACTGATGTTACGCAGCCCTTAATTTTTGCAATGCTTCATAAGCCAACTGGTTTGCCTTGATGAAGAGCCTGGTACGCAATGCAAAATGACTGGTTTTGTGTTTTATCTTCAAGCATTCCAGCTTGAATACCGC
>JAUYBJ010000036.1 GCA_030693155.1 Methylococcales bacterium | reverse complement strand
AACATCACCTGTTCAGGTGATGTTAGCCGGAAAACAAGCCCTCTTGCCAAGGTAAAACTTAAATTGTGAGCGTTCTCGTGCCGATTGACTACCATTAGCAAGCGTTTAAATTATTTAGGTGGTATTTCGAGATGCCCTATTGTGTGCTATTTTTTGAGCTAGGAAAAACGTGCGACAAAACCAGACACTGACCATGAATAGCTAACAATCCTTAATCCATCTTAAAGGTAGCATTGATAGAATGAATGATGAAAATAGAAAATAGTTTTTTAAATTAAAAGTGGATATATGAACAAACAACTGAAATCGTGTGGTAAACAATTAGCAAAATGGACAAGTGTTGTTGTATTGATAACGGGACTGAATGGCTGTGCTGCCATTGCGGGTTTAAATGCAGCAATGAGTATTTACGATATGCTAGGCGGATCCAGTGTTCTAAGTGGTCTAGCGAATACTATACTCACTTCATCTATGAGCGATCCTCATTTATCGGGTATGCTTAGTACTATCAACCCTGATACAGCAACACCACAAATCACTAATCAATTATGCTCACTATTAGGCGGTAACTGTATTGCACCCTTTACCCAACAACAAGTGGCAGAAGGATCGGCACGGTTAACGCCAGAACAACAGAGTGCTGTTTCTGACAATTTAGGTAATGCACTGAATGCGGTTACTAGCAACACTATGGTACGCAATGCAGTTGTAAATAGCCTGGGTTCTCAAGTAAGCGGCATATTGGGTGCATTGTTATAAATCGTTTGTAAACCACTAATACCAAAGGTTCGAAGGCTGTCTCAGGACAAGCCGTTCTTTTGGTGTGTAACCACAACTAAAGGTGTACCGTAAATTTATGTCCATTGAATTAGATATTCTCAAAATTCAGGCTCTTCTGCCGCAACGCTATCCTTTTTTGTTAGTCGATAAAGTGATCGCGTGTGAAGCGGGTATTAAGTTGGTGGCAATAAAAAATGTGTCTTACAGCGAACCAATTTTTCAAGGTTGTTTTCCGCATAAGCCTGTTATGCCGGGTGTTTTTATTTTAGAAGCAATGGCACAAACGGCAGGCTTACTTGGTTTTGAATCGGCTGGTGGAAAACCAAAAGGCATGATGTGTTATCTTGTTGGTATTGATAAGGCAAAATTTAAACGCCCCGTTGTTCCAGGCGACCAGTTAATGATTGAAACACATTTTTTAAAACACAAGCATAATCTTTGGATATATCAATGCCAAGCCAGCGTTGATGGAAAGTTTGTTGCCAGTGCCGAAATTCGTTATGCGACCGTGTTATCCAATTAAAATAATGGGGCAGGGTAACGGATCGCACAATCCTTCATCATCCGTGATTATTTCTGGCTTAAAACTAAAACTTTGGGCAAAATTATTTTAACCGTTTGAATACTCAGTAATTTATCACGCCATTCGTCACTGGATTTTTCAGGGTGTTTTTGCGAGAGGCGTTAATGCGTATCGGCTGGTTCTCGAACGATGGGCTTCGTACCTTAGCCCATCCTATCGTGTCAAATCTCCCAATCTAACTGCGCTTCATGTGTTGATGATTAGGTTATTTAATTAGGTAATCCACGCAATCGTTTAATTTTTGAAATTTCAGGCGCAAATTTTTCTTTCATGTGCTGGTGATAAGGTTGCTCGAAATGACATAAAACACACAGGGCTTTTAAATCGTGGTCTTGCTGATAACTTTTTACGCCTGCGAGATGATGAGCGTGTAATAAATACCGATGACTGTCTAAATTCATTTTACACTGCTCACAAGTCCATCCATGACGTTCTTTATAACTCAGGGCAATAGAATCCCAATTGGGTGGATAATCCTGATCGGGGGCGTTTTCATCGGTATGAGATGGTTTATAAATAATTGGGGTATTACGAATATGATCAAAGAAAGTGGCAATATCAAAATCATTAGGGGTGTAATTTTTTCTGTATCTTTCATTATACAATTTTAAACAGTTTTTACAGGCAAGTAATTTCTCTTCTTTATCTTTTTTCAGAAGTCTACCATTCATTGTTGTATCAATTAAAAAAGTACCATTTTTACGTTGTGTTACGACATATCTTTTTAGCTTTCCTGCGGCTGTCATGTCATTTAATGTACTGCATTGATAAAAATGAAATTTTGGTAAATCTTTATAAAAAGTATTAAAGTCTTTGATATGCAATAAAATTTGTTCACCGCGATAATCTAATAAGCCATTTTGCCTAATAGTAATATCTTTATCTTCAATATTTATTGGAATGCCTGTGGTTTCTAAAACTATTTTCCACTCTGGTTTTAAAACTTCAATTTCTACATCGTCTATCCATATTATTTTACTAGCTCCCATTTTAGAAACCAGCATTTCCAACTCTTTAAAATGAATATCTAGTTTCATGTTATTTCTTCTGTAATATCTTTAAAATTTGTTTTTCAGAATTAGTTTTAACTTTAAATTCTACCCGCCGTGAATGCAAAGTATCCTCTTGCCCATTACTTAATAAAATAGGTTTACTGGAAGATAAGCCATTTGCTGTCATAACAGTTTTTAGCCAAGGTCTATTTGGTGCAACTTGCGGTAACATTAAACAGTATTCTAAAGTAGCGCGGGTTCTATCCTGAGATAATGCCATATTTAAAAAGTAACTCTCATCGGCAGAAACCGTTTTAATATTCCATTCAGAAGAGGTATGTCCTTCAATTCTTATCTCCTCAACATCTTTATAATAATTAGCCAGCACACGGTTATAACGAGGAAAGAATTCATTTAAAATTATTTTAAATTTATCTTTTAATTCAGCATCACCAACATTAAATAATACGTCTGGCTCTTGAAAACTAATAGCTAAATTTTCGCGGTCTATTACTGCATTCCATTGTGGCAATTCATTTTTAAATTCATCATTCAGTTGTTGATACATTGCGTCCTTGGTTTTTTCATAAGTAACTGCCACTTCAATTAACTGCTTTTTTTCTTCCTGTACTTGCATCATGTAACTAATGGCAATAAACAAAAATATCACCATTAACCCCGACATCATATCGCTAACCGATAACCAATGTTCGCCGTCATCACTGTGGTCATGTTTCATTAATTACGCCCTCTTTTTAAGTCTTCTGACATTCTGACAACATCCCTTAGTCTTTCAGTAAGAGGGCTGTAATCTTGAACAAATTTATTCGATAAACTTGCTAAATGACTACCCATCGTTTCAATCGCCTTTTTCAATTCCTCTTGTAAAGCGGTATCTAACAGCTTTGTCTGTTGCTCTAACACACTAGTGCTTTTCATGGTATTTTCAGTGAGTAATTTATTAAAATTATCGCTCGATGATTGAATAGCATTACTAATATGATTCATTTGATCTTGAACAACTCTTTGTAATTCGCTTTCATGAGTTTCAATACTTGCTTTTGATTGCTCTGCTAAGTCACGCAAGGTTTTATCAACCGTTATTTTAAAGTTATCGCTAACGCCTGTTAATGTAAGTTCTTGCGTCTTAACACTTTTCTCTATGTTATTTGCCATACCACTAAATTGTTCAGCAGTTGCTTTAAATTCATTACCTGTATTTTTTAAGTTATGACTGACATCTTTAACTGTTGCATTAATATCAGATAACGATTGCTCTGTTGCATTTCTAAACCCAGTGGTTAATTTAACCAGATTACCTTCAATAATAGGGAAGGCATTTTTAGCATTACCAGAAAGTTCATCAAAGGCTTGTAAATGACTGGATAAATCTTGTAATTGTCTGTCGAGATTTTCTAAAATGCTTTGTAGTTTTTCAGAAGTGTAGGTAAAACTTTCTGAACGGCTTTCAATTTTACTAAACGCAGTATTAATAGCTCCAATACTTATTAAAGCGACTTCAAAATTATCAGTTAATTTTTCGACATGAGTTTTATAATTTTCTTGCCAAATTAATAATTTACCTACAGCTTCATTAAGTTGCTTGAAATTATCCCCGAACTGTTCAGTAATGTTATTATTAAAATCACGCATTGCTTTTTCTAATGCCTCAATAAACGCTTTTGAATTGTTTTCGGCTAATACTCGAGAAAAATCATCAAATTTAAGTGTTAAATTATTGAAACTACTATTAAGCACTTTGTTTTGCGTATCAAAGCAAATTCTTAAATTGCTATTTATCGCGTTTAAATACTTTGCATTATTCGTATCAAATTCGTTAAAATATTGCTTATTATTTTTATCTAATTCGCTTAAACTATCTTTCAATTCCATACGCATTTTAATTAATTGCGTAGTGACTGACGCATCACCATCACCTGCTAAACTGGTTTTAATTGCGTCTAATAAACTACTTTGTTTTTTAAATTCCACAGGTAAAGCGGCAATACTGTTATTGAGTTCTTTAAGTGATAACTCAGGATTATTTCCTACTAACGATTGTTTAATATCCGTTAGTAAACCAATCATAATTTCTTCGCTATCAATATCAGCAGAACCATTATTCTCTAATTTAAAACTCTGAGCGATTCTAACGATAATTGAAAAACCAATTCCCATTAAACTGGCTATAAATTTGACTTTTAAACCCTCTAATAATTTAGGCGTACTTTCTGCCATGTGGTTAGCATCAAATTCTATTAAACCAATCGAGATACCCCAAAAACTAAAAAATACCCCGACGGTGGCTAAAATAGCAGGGGATTGTTTGGCGTATTTGGCTAATCCTTTAAAGCGTGGTTGGTAAATGCCCAACAATGCTAAGGCTGTTAAAATAATAAGTATAAAAAATGCAAATATATTAGTGTCGCTGCTAAAAATAGCATGGATGATATGGTTGATTTGAGGCATAAGGTGGGAAAATGAGTTATTTTGAAGAGAATAAGATGGTGAGTTATCTTATTTATGATTGGTATCAAGTGCAGTAGTTAGCAATTTATATGCCGTTTTTAATAATTGTTCAGAAAAAAATAGATAACATTTAATTTGTAATTTTTAACTAACGGATGATAAGGATTTTCTGGGAACGCAAAAGGAAACAGTAACAAACAGATTATGTCCCAGTAAATAAGGCGCGGCACTGAGAAAGTCATTCAACTCGTGTAGCACTGATTGAATAGTGCTGGGGGTAATATTGCTTTTGTGAAATGTCCTGTTTTGAAAAACAGCCCCGATGGCAAAAATGTCGTTAGTTTTGGTAGTTTCTAAATCTAAACTGGCAATGTTGTTGATAATCGGGGCTTTTTCCATTGATATAAATCCTTGATGTGTCATGTGATAAAAATTAGCAGTTTATGCTGTAATTAATAAAAGCTGACAATTCTATGTTAGATTACTGTTTTTTAGCCAGTTATCAAAGAATGTTGCAATACAATCAGTCAGTACAAGGTCATACCAATCAAACCAGTTGCCCTATTGCTGTTAAGCTATAGAATAGGACACTATCAGCAATAATAGACGGCAAAATCAGCTTTCGTGGCAAAAAAAATCCTCACCTCAGAAGACAGCAATTTGTTTCGGCAAAGTATTGGTAGTGTGCGTAATGTGCAGTCCGATAAGGTGGTATTAACACCTGCCAACAAACCGAAACCCTATCCTAAACCCGCTGTTATCAATGTTGATGGTCATCTTATCGACACCGCTACCTCAATGCCTGTTGAAACGGTCGGTATTGAAGACAGCATGAGTTTTTTAAATACAGGTTTACAAAACAACGTGTTAAAAAAACTGCGCCGTGGTTATTTCGGTTTGGATGCGGAAATAGATTTACACGGTTTGAACAGTAATGAAGCTAAACGCCAGTTGCTCAATTTTTTACATTACTGTGTCGAAGACGGTTATCGGTGCGTGCATATCGTGCATGGCAAAGGGCATCGTTCGCCTGATAATCATCCTGTATTAAAAAACAATCTGAATATCTGGCTGAGACAGCATAAAGACGTACAGGCATTTTGTTCAGCCGCGCAAAAAAACGGCGGCACGGGTGCGGTAGTGGTGTTATTGCAGTTGTCGGATAAATACAGTTATCACAATCAACAGGATTTGGAGTAAAAAAGTTCGAGAAGTTAAAAAAAATAATGATGAAGCGAGTGTTCCCTCCCATAACGGGGTTAAATCTGTTATTTTTACTTTTAAAACATGACTGATTGTCATTAGTATGGAAGTAACAGCTTTAACTCACTACCCTAACTTTTGGAGGACTTTACGAATACAAAGAAAAATGTGTGGCCCAGTGGCAACCGAGCTACTTGGCGGCTTCTACTGGTTTATCCGTACCGTTTATTCTCATGCACCCCACTCGCCTGATTGCAGGTGGCTGGCATGGGGGTTTTTGGTAAATAGCCGTTAATACTAACTCTTGAGCATTTTAATTATGAACAAAAAATACCAACAGATTGTCTCCACTCGTTATCATCTTTACAACAGCCTGTTTCTCAAGCTGCCTTTTAAAGAGATAAGTAAAACGGGAACATTATTGCCGCTATTAGGGCAGGCGTGTGAAGCAGGTTTTGCAGAAAACCAAACGCCCACTGACATTATCAACGGCTTTTTTGCTGCCTATTCCGCAGACATAATGCCCGAAAATCGCTTTAAAATGCTGTTTCAGTTGATTCAATACATTGAGCGGCAAGTTGTGTTATTCGACGCGCTAGAAGAAGCCTCGTTTGAACAAATACATGACTTAAACGGCGCGGGAACAATGACCGCATTGCTTGCCCAAGCTGCCGCTACTGAGGCATTGCCGCGCTTGCAAGAAAAACTGGCTACTTTTAGTGTGCGGCTGGTATTGACCGCGCACCCGACACAATTTTATCCCGGTTCAGTGTTGGCGATTATTAAAGATTTGGAAGATGCTGCGCGTAATAACGACGTGTATGAAATAGATTTATTACTACAACAACTCGCTAAAACCGCCTTTTTCAAACGTGAAAAACCGTCACCGTTAAGTGAAGCTGTCAGCTTATGCTGGTATCTGGAATTTGTGTTTTATCCTGCGATTGCCGGCATTATTGAACAACTGGCAGAAGGGCTGCAAATACCCGTTGTGGACTGGATGAATCCGCAACTGATTCATATCGGCTTCTGGCCGGGTGGCGATAGAGACGGTAATCCGTTTGTTACGCACGACATTACCCAGCAAGTCGCACAACGCTTGCGGGAAACTATTTTGCGCTGTTACCACCGCGATTTACGCAACATCAAACGCCGTCTCAGTTTTAAAGGCGTGGACACGTTAATTGCTGAAGCGGAACAAAAAATTTACCAAAGTCTATACGGCGGCAATCTGGCATACACCAGTGCCGCTGAATTTGAACAACTGTTATTACAAGCACGGCAACGCATTATCAACGACCACGACGGGCTGTTTTTAGACCAGCTGGACAGGTTGCTGCTCAACGTGCGGATGTTCGGCTTTCATTTTTCTAGTTTGGATATACGTCAGGACAGCGGCAAACATCATCAACTCTGGCAGCACCTGATTAGTCATCTTGAGGGCGTAACGCTGGAGCAATTTGACGCTCTCAGTGATGCCGAACAACTGGCAATGCTGTTACCGCTGGCTTTCAATCCGATGGAATTAGGCATTGATGACCCCGCCATGCTGGAAATGCTCAACACCTTTCTGGTGATTAAAGACATTCAGCGCAACAACGGCGTAGAAGGATGCCAGCGCTACATTATCAGCCATTGTGCCTGTGCCTTACACGTTATTGAAGTCTTTAAGCTGGCTCAGCTACTGATAGCCAATGACAGCAGTCTGCCGCTGGATATAGTGCCGTTATTTGAAAGTATTGAAGACCTGAGCGTAGCGCATCACGTCATGAACACCCTGTATACAATCCCCGCCTATCGTGAGCATCTAGCCGCACGCGGCAACAAACAAACCATCATGCTGGGTTTTTCCGACGGCACCAAAGACGGCGGTTATTTATGCGCCAACTGGTCGATTTTCCGTGCCAAAGAAGAACTGACCCGCATATCCAGAGAACACGGCATCATTGCGATTTTCTTTGACGGACGTGGCGGCCCGCCCGCACGCGGCGGCGGTAATACCCACGACTTCTACGCCTCACTGGGTGACACCATTGAAAACGAAGAAGTACAAATCACCATTCAAGGGCAAACCATCAGCTCCAACTACGGCAAAGCCGAATCCTGCCGTTATAATCTGGAACAACTGATTTCAGCGGGCGTAAAAGGCGCGGTATTTCCGCACAGCATCCATTCATTTTCTGCTACAGAACAGCAACTGATGAATGAGTTAGCCGATGCAGGGCATCAATCCTATTTGAGCTTAAAAAATCATCCGCAATTTGTCCCGTATTTAGAAAAAATGACCCCGCTGGTGTATTTTGCTGATACCAATATCGGCTCACGCCCCGCTAAACGCAATCAGGATCAAACCTTAAAATTTGAAGAATTACGCGCCATTCCGTTTGTTGGTGCGTGGGCGCAAATGAAACAAAACATTCCAGGGTTTTTCGGTGTCGGTACCGCCATTGCGCAATTAGCCGATAACGGACAATTAGCCGAGTTACAACACCTGTATCAGCACTCGCTGTTTTTCCGCACCCTGCTGGGCAACAGCATGATGTCCTTAACCAAAACCTATTATCCTGCGACGGCTTATATTGGCGATGATCCCGAATTCGGCGAACTGTGGCACAAAATGTACAACGAGTTCACCCTATCCAAAGAGAAAATTCTAGCCGTCAGCAACTTACCCGCATTAATGGAAGATAAAGACGATATTCGCCATTCCATCAAAATACGCGAGCATATCGTGTTACCGCTAATCGCCATTCAGCAATACGCGCTGCAACAACTACGCGCCGATGAACTGGCAGGCAAAGAAGCAGAAAAAGAATACCGCACCTTAGTATTGCGCTGTATGTTCGGCATTATCAATGCCGCCAGAAATTCAGCGTAGTATGGTGGAGACCTTAAGTCAGAACGAGTAAAATGGGGGACTTTTTCTTGGAATTATCCAAAAAAGTAAGTTGTCAGTCGTACAAGTGACATTGAAAAAATGAGTAGATAGTAGATATAAGTTCACAGATTGGGTTGCCAGTTGGGTAACCCAATTTGTTATAGCTAACGTACAATAAAATAATGTAAGTGTAATTTACTATGATTGAATTGTTAGCGATGTCTACGCTAATTTGCTTGTTTATACACCAAATAGGCATGACAATTATATATCCAGTGGACGCTCAATTTATTACTGTCAGTCCATTTACTTTTTATCAGGAGTCTTTACGTTATGCCTTCACAAGATAATCGCGTTGTTTCGGTGACTACTCCTTTAGGCTCAACATTGCTATTCAGTCGCATGAGTGGCAGTGAAGAAATGAGCCGATTATTTGATTATGAAGTCGATTTGCTGGTCGAAAATAAAAATCAGGGAACCATTGTCAGCGCGGGTTTTCCTGTGAAGGATGTGCTTGGACAGGCGATGACAATAGCTGTTGAATTACCTGCTAATGCAGGGACGCGCTATTTTCATGGGCTGGTCACTCAATTCAGACATTATGGCGTGCAGGATGAGTGTTTTTATACCGCGCAGTGCTACGCCCTTGGTTATGGTTTTTAACACGCACCTCAAATTGCCGCATTTTTCAGGACTTATCTGTTCCTGAAATTATTAAAAAAGTGTTTGAAGCTAATGGGTTCAGTGATTTTAAACTGGATTTAACCAGTAGCTATAAGCCGCGTAATTATTGTGTTCAATACCGCGAAACGGATTTTAATTTTGTCAGTCGTTTAATGGAAGAGGAAGGTATTTTTTATTTCTTTGAGCACAAAAAAGCGAAGCATAAGCTGATTATGGCAGATTCTATTAATGCCTATCAAACCATAGCAGGGTATACAACTATTCCTTATTTTCCACCTGAAAATGTCGGACAACGACAACAGGATCATATTTTTGAATGGAATACTGCGCACAAAGTCCAATCAGGGACTTATGTGTTAAACGATTACGACTTTGAAAAGCCAAAAAGTAATCTGGTCACTAAATTCACTGAGAAAAAGCCGCATAGTCATGCCGACGGTGAACAATATGATTATCCTGGTAATTATTTTGAATCTGCTGATGGCGAGACATACGCCAATATCCGATTGGAAGCATTACAGACTGATTATCAGGTAATTCAAGGCAAAGGCAGTGCGATGGGGCTAACGACGGGGATGTTATTTACGTTAAAAGACCATTACCTGACACCCGAAAATACTAAACACGTCGTCACACAAGTTAATTTTCTCATCGCTTCCAATCAATATCGTTCAATGGCAGGCGAAGAAACTCAGTATGAATGCGAGTTCAAGGCAATTCGATCCACGCAACAATTTCGCCCTGAGCGTTTAACGCGGATACCGTTTGTCCAAGGCCCGCAAACAGCGAATGTGGTAGGAAAAATCGGCGAAGAGATTTGGACAGATAAATACGGACGTATCAAAGTGCAATTTCATTGGGATAGAGAGGGTAAAAAGGACGAAAACAGCTCCTGCTGGATGCGTGTTTCTACGCCTATTGCAGGTAAAAAATGGGGTTGGGTTTCGTTGCCGCGTATCGGACAGGAAGTTGTGGTGAGTTTTTTAGAAGGCAATCCAGACCGACCGTTAATTACGGGCAGTGTGTATAACGCCAATCAAATGCCGCCTTATACTTTACCCGCCAATCAAACCCAAAGCGGTTTAAAAACCCGCAGCTCTAAAGAAGGCGTTGCCGATAATTTTAATGAACTGCGTTTTGAAGATAAAAAAGGCTCAGAAGAAATGTATGTTCATGCGGAAAAGGATTTTAACTGCGTGATTGAAAATAATGAAACGCGCAAAATCGGGCTGGATAAAAAAGACCAAGGCAATCAGACCACAGAAATTCAAAATGATCGCACCACGACTTTAAATGAAGGCAATGATAAGCTAACGATTAAACAAGGGGATTCTATTACCAAAATCACTTTAGGTGATTACAAACTTGATATTGACGCAGGCAAAGCCACCATCACTGCCATGACTTCCATTGAACTGAAAGTCGGTAGCAACACAATTAAACTGGATCAACAAGACATTACGGTGAACGGTATCATGGTGAAAGTCGATGCCACTGCAAAATTGGATGCCAATAGTCCACTCACCACAGTAGGCGCGAGTGGAGTATTGACGCTCCAAGGCACACTGACCAAAATTAATTAGCAGGTTTTAACATGACGGAATCAACGTTAATCAAAATTAAAGAAATCAATGCCGATACGATTGCGCAGGGCACAGGACTCAATGAGCCAGCTACCGCCTTACTGCAAGACCAGCCGACAACAGTGGACTATCTTAATCAACTGATTGCACTTAAGTTTTATCCAGATGCAGTACGGTTTTTAGCACACGCCCTGCCTAAGCGCGAAGCAACGTGGTGGGCGTGTTTATGCGCTCGTAACACGCTGACTGATAAATCACCTGCTATTGAAATAAAAGCCATTGAGCTTGGCGAAGCGTGGGTATATAAACCCACTGAAGACAATAGAAAACCAACCTTAGCTGCGGCAGAGGCAAGCGAATACAAAACCGCTGCCAGTTGGGCAGCGATTGCCGCATTTTGGAGCGGTGACGATATATCACCCGTACCACAAGCCGTTATTCCGCCTGATGAAAAGCTATACGCTAAAGCAGTGATAGGGGCGGTAATGCTGGCAGCCACACAAGGCGAAGCCAACCAAGTGAACGATAAATACCTGCTTTTTTTGCAACAAGGCATCAATATCGCCAGTGGTGGGGATGGTCGCAGTATTCAATAATGATTTAATTAAAAAAAACAGGAAAGATAATGGGACAGCCAGCCGCAAGAGTAACCGATATGCACGTTTGCCCGATGGTGACAGGAGTCGTACCTCATGTCGGAGGCCCGATAATACCACCGTGTGCCGTGACCGTCTTAATAGGCAGTTTGCCCGCCGCGCGTGTCGGCGATATGGCAACCTGTGTAGGGCCGCCCGATGCTATCGTAAAAGGCTCGATGACCGTGTTAATCTCAGGTCAGCCCGCCGCCAGAATAGGCGATATGACCTCGCACGGCGGAAATATTATTTTAGGACTTCCGACCGTGTTAATTGGTGGTTAGCAGTTGCAGATTTATCCGCACAGTGTCAGTAATGCAATGGAATCAAAAATCATGATTTTTGATTCCATTCATTATCCATTTTAATAATACCGCGCCAACAATCCATGTGTGCTGGTGAGCATTTCTGGTAATGGAATTTTCACTTCATAACCGCCGCCTGAGGCTTCCTGCATTTCTTGCCCGTACATTCCTTCCATACGTTCAACGGTAATGTTTTTATTACCTTCGGGTAAAATTAATTCCAGCGTATCGCCGACCGAAAACTTATTCTTTACGTCAATCGTCGCTAAACCTGTTTCGGCATCATAGTTTCTGATTTCACCACAAAATTGTTGTTGATGACTTTTGGAATAACCGGATAAATAATTTTGTTGTTCATGCGTATGATGACGTTGATAAAAACCATCGGTATACCCGCGATTGGCGAGATTTTCCAATACGCCGATGAGTTCAGGTTGGAATGCACGACCTGCTAACGCATCATCAATCGCAAGGCGATAGGTTTGTGCAGTACGCGCCACATAGTAATGTGATTTGGTACGCCCTTCGATTTTAAGGCAGTCAATACCGATTTCTACTAAACGCTGAACGTGTTCAATAGCGCGTAAGTCTTTGGAATTCATGATGTAAGTACCGTTTTCATCTTCCATTACGGGCAATAATTCGCCTTTACGCCCTTCTTCTTCCAGAAAATAAATATCATCTGCTAGCGGATGACGCTCTGCACCGCCACAACTGGCGTTGCTAATTTCGTTCATCGACAGCACGGGACTATTTTCAGCGGGTAGCCAATCACCTTCGGCATTTTCTTGAGCGGGTTTAGTGTCGTATTTCCAGCGGCATGAATTAGTACAAGTGCCCTGATTAGGATCACGGTGATTAAAATAACCTGACAATAAACAGCGACCTGAATACGCGATACATAACGCACCATGCACAAATACTTCAAGTTCTGTGTCTGGGCAACGCTGACGAATTTCTGCTATTTCATCTAAAGATAATTCACGCGACAAAATAACCCGCTCCACGCCCATGCTTTTCCAGAAATTCACCGTCGCATAATTCACCGTATTGGCTTGTACTGACAAATGTATCGGCATATCAGGATAAGTTTCACGCACCATCATGATTAAACCAGGATCCGCCATAATTAACGCATCAGGTTTCATGGCAATCACAGGATCAATATCCGCCATAAAGGTTTTTACTTTGGCATTGTGCGGAATAACATTGGTGGCAAGGAAGAATTTTTTGCCTAAATCGTGGGCTTCTTTAATACCTTTGGCTAAATTCTCGCTGAGAAAATCATTGTTACGCACACGCAGACTGTAACGGGGTTGACCTGCATACACCGCATCCGCACCATAAGCGAAAGCGTAGCGCATATTTCTGATAGTTCCCGCTGGGGAGAGAAGTTCGACTTTTTTCATAGTAATAGTGAGTGAAATAGTGGTGTGGTAATTTAACTGGGTTTGGTCGTTTATTATTTTTTAAAAAAGCGTCAGAAGTCTATGTTATGTTGTGTGTATACAGCTCAGTATGTTTATATGTCAATATAACAACGGGTCTGTATATTTTTATAATTAACAATAAAGAGAGTAACACGATGGAAATACTATTAATTGGTGCTGTACTAATGATTTTTGCTGTTTTAGCATCCGCATGGCTAATGACTTTTGCACGTTGGTTTCCTATTAAGGGCATTGATGGCGAATTTCTTACCGACTATAAAACCCTGATTAGAGCGCATATTGATTTTGCGTTAATGGCATTATTCTGCCTGGGTTTTTATGCTGTCAAAGTACCGTTATCCGTTACTGCGTGTTGGCTAGTTGTTATTGGCGGCATTACCAATCCCTGCGTGTTTGTGGTTGCTGCGTTTGATACTAACTTTTGGGAAAAATCTCACTGGCGAATTTATACCGCAATCAGCTTTGTTATTACTACCATCGGCTTCGGGTGGATTGGCTGTAGTTTATTGAGCTATGCGTTATAAAGGGGACTTTCACAATCCCCTTTATTTAGCGACCAAATAACTGAGTATTTATTTAAACGCTACTTCTTCGTCGTGGTTTATGCTCGGTTTTCGGGGCGGCGGCGGTTTTGCGTGGTTGATTTCTTGGCTGACGCGGTGGGCGTGGCGGTTCAGGCGGCATTGGTGGTGCGACTGCCGCTTGTTCAAACCCCTCGATTTGTTCGCGTTTAATGGGTTTATTCATCAGTTTTTCAATCAGGCGTAACGCACTTACTTCATCATGAGACACCAAGGATACCGCTTGACCTTCTTCACCCGCTCTGCCTGTCCGCCCGATTCTATGCACATAATCGGCTGGAGCGCGTGGTAGCTCGTAATTTACCACATGGGGCAGTAAGTTAATATCAATACCGCGAGCGGCAACGTCAGTTGCAACTAATACGCGAATTTCACCCGCTTTAAAACCGGCTAACGCGCTGGTTCTAGCGCCCTGACTTTTATTGCCATGAATTGCAGCGGCTTTTATATCCAGTTTGTTGAGTTTATCAGTCAGCCGATTCGCTCCGTGTTTGGTGCTGGTAAACACCAATACTTGTCGCCATTCATTCACTTTTATCAGATGACACAACAAGTCGGCTTTATTGGCTTTATTGCACAAATACGCGACTTGTTCGACGGTTTCAGCGGCAGTATTACGCGCGGCGACTTCGATTTTTATCGGATTAACCAATAAACCTGTGGTTAATTGGCGTATGTCTTCGGAGAATGTCGCCGAAAATAGTAAATTTTGGCGTTTTTTCGGTAGCAGGGCAATGATTTTGCGAATGTCACGAATAAAACCCATGTCCAGCATACGGTCGGCTTCATCCAAAACCAAGGTTTCTACTTGATCCAGCTTAATGGCGTTTTGATTGACCAAATCCAGCAAGCGACCAGGCGTGGCAACCAACACATCAACTCCACCGCGTAAACGCATCATTTGTGGATTGATTTTTACGCCACCGAAGACGACTTCGGTTTTTAAGCGTGGGTGTAAATGTTGACCGTATTTACTGACCGATTCACCGACTTGCGCGGCAAGTTCGCGGGTAGGCGTTAGGATTAAGACGCGAATCGGACGGTTGGAACTGTAATGTTTGTGTGACAAGCGTTGCAGAATAGGCAACGCGAAACCAGCGGTTTTACCTGTGCCAGTTTGGGCGGCGGCGAGTAAATCATGACCGTTTAACACGGCAGGAATTGCTTGTAATTGAATAGGGGAGGGCGTGGTGTAACCTGCTTCAGCAATAGCACGAAGCAGTGGATCAGATAATCCGAGTTTGGTAAATGGCATGGGGTATAAAATCTCAATGAATGACTGCGGTAAATTTTTTGCAGTTCGGAATAAAAGGGGTATTAAAAATGTCAGAGTGATTTACAAGGAAAGACTCTGAAAGGGTCTGCGTTTATAGCTAATGAGGGGGAATAGCGATGTGCCGCTCGCAGAGGGCGGTACAATTGTGTACTAAATTAATGGGTAATGATACCACACTGCTGATTAAAGTAAGTTAAAAAGAAAAATGTCGGGTTATGCTACTTACTTGCTATTAAGGTCGTCCCCATTCAATATGACGAATGGCATAACGATCTTGTTTTTTACAGACGATGACGGCGACTGCTTCACACTCAGAATCCGAGTTAATGGACACATAAGCCCAGCCAATATCGGTAGTTTGTTTAGGTGGATATTGCCAATCTTCCATGACGCAGACAACACTAATTTCAGTGGCTGGTATCAAGAAATAATTAACCATGTCTCGATAAGTTTGTTCAAGTAACACAGGTGAGTATTCTATTTTTAGCTCTTCAGTAAGCAAGTCATGGGCAAACTCAAACTCGTTATTCATTAAAGCTTTTGCGAAGACCAAGGCAAATTGTGCATAGTCACTTTGTACTGAGTTCATCTTAGTGAACACCTCTTGTTTATCTGTATTTACTGCGTATGTTATTACGAACCCCAAGCTTCACAGGGTTTGGGGTTCGCGCACTCACTTTAACCTACATAGTTGTAAATGAGCGTATCTACTTAGGTTATTTGCGCATACACCAGTAAAGCTCGCCACTGAACGCAGGAAACAACACACCCCAGAGTAAATTCAATCGCACCCAGCCTGTGTAGTTTTCCAGAAAAAAGTTGCGTTTGCGGAGCATATAAGTGCCTGACAGAAAATCCATGTTCAATCCGCAACTGTCTGCCATATTTTTCACCCGTTGCGGTGAAAAGGTGCTGACGTGTCCGAAATTAGCGGCAGTTTTGCGGATTTTTTCTTGGCGATAGGCTTGGATGATTTGCGGTACGGCAGGGAAACCGCCGATTAATATGCCGCCGTCTTCTAATGCAGGAGCAAGTTTCATTGCCAGTTTTTCAGGTTCAAACAAGTGTTCGAGCAGATGCAGGACGATGATGACATCGTATTTTTCTTCTAAGGCAAACTCAGGTAAATCAACATTGGCTTGAATTTGTTTGGTGTAGCCCGATTCATTCAGTTCGGGTTGCAGCTTGTAATCAACCGCTTCCCAGCACGCCAGTTCAGTAAACCCCGCATCTTGTACATAACGGCGCATTTGCCCTCTGTCCACGCCGATTTCACACACGCGCAACGGTCGCCCCAGTCGCTGCTGTTGTTCTTTGATTAAATTAAACATGAACCAGTAACGCAATAATTTAATCGGGTAGTGGGTGGTGCTGGATGCGTCGCTGATGTTTTTTACCCAGCTTTGGTCTTTCAGCGAAGCTAAGCTCCAGTTGCAGGCAGCGTGTAATGGGGTGGTAGGGGTATTTTCTTGATTCATGAGAAATAGTGTTAAAGAACGATTACAAAATGGGGTTAATTTTAACTGCTAGTGCTATCTTTGGTTGATTTTTTTAACGGCAGTTTTGATGATAGTTGGTTTTGCGGCTGTTGAACGCGGGGTATTTTGGGCTATCCATGCGTTGATGACGGGTTGCGGTTCTGGTGTTATCAATGCTAATAGTATGGTGCAGACCGCCATGAGTGCGCTAGTGGTCATGTTTTTATAGCTGTATAATTTTAATGCAGTACCGAACGATTTTTTCATGCGTTTATTGGATAAATCGATGCTGTAAACTTCATCCAATACCAAATGGACGATAAAACCAAAACCGATAAATAAGCCGCTGAGCCAGCAATGGACAATATCCCAATGCAGTATATAACAGCCTATACAGACCATCAGCAAACAGAAAAATACCGCTGTCAGTAGTGAATGAAAAATGCCGCGATGGCTGGTAAAACGATCAAACAAGCTCAATGCACCATAGCGTACCAATACATAGGCTGCCGCTGCCATTATCAATAATAAGTCAGCAGGGTAACGGTTTTCAAATACATCAATGACTGCCAGCAGGGTGAGCAGTCCTAGCGTGGTAAAAAACAGTTTGATGGGGGTTGAATGCCCTGAATCAATGTCGGGCAACATTCCACCGATGGCACCAAAAGCAATCATCCACGGGGCATCGGTGACGGTCATAAGGTTAGCATTGACGGCAACCAGTGCGAGACCCGCGCTGGCACCTAAAGCAACAGATAAATGAGTATTAAAATTGGCCATATCGTAAAAAACTTCCGTAAAATGATATTTTAGCCGATTGTCTATCATTCCACCTTGTTAAATCACTTCTTATGACCCCATTATTAACTTGTTTTAAAGCCTACGACATACGCGGACGACTGCCCGATGAACTGAATACCGATATTGCGTACCGAATCGGGCGAGCGTTTGCCGAGTATTTACAGCCGCACCGCGTAGTCGTCGGGCGTGATATTCGCTTATCCAGTGATGCGATTAGCGACGCAGTGATTCAGGGTCTGCTCGATGCAGGCGTTGATGTGTATGACATCGGCTTATGCGGTACGGAAGAGGTGTATTACGCGACGTTTGCTTATCTCAACGACGGTCAGGCTATGGATGGCGGCATTATGGTGACGGCAAGCCATAATCCGAAAGATTACAACGGCATGAAGTTGGTACGCGAGCAGAGCAAGCCTATCAGCGGTGATACGGGCTTGAATGCTATTAAGCAATTAGCTGAACGTAATCAGTTTGCCGCCCCTGTCGCACAACGCGGACAAGTCACCTCAGTGGACATAAGCGCGGCGTATACTGAACATTTGTTAAGTTATATTGATACTGCCGCGTTAACACCGCTGAAAATTGTGGTGAATGCGGGCAATGGCGCGGCAGGTCATGTGATTGATAATCTGGAAATGCCACTAAAAGACAAAATCACTTTTATCAAATTACATCATGAACCCGACGGCAATTTTCCTAATGGGATTCCTAATCCGTTATTGCCCGAAAATCGGCACAGTACCATTGCCGCTATTCAACAACACGGCGCGGATGTCGGTATTGCGTGGGATGGAGATTTTGACAGATGCTTTTTGTTTGATGAAACAGGGCGATTTATCGAAGGTTATTATATTGTCGGTTTGCTTGCTGGCGCGTTTTTACAACATCATCGGGGTGCGAAAATTGTCCACGATCCGCGTTTAACATGGAACACCATTGATATAGTCGAAGGTTTGTCGGGTATCGCGGTACAAAGTAAAACAGGTCATGCGTTTATCAAAGAACGAATGCGGCAAGAAGATGCGGTGTATGGTGGTGAAATGAGTTCGCACCATTATTTTAAACATTTTGCTTATTGTGACAGTGGTATGATTCCGTGGTTGTTGGTGTTGGAACTGATGAGTAAACGCGGTAAAAAATTATCGCAATTACTGGATGAACGGATACGCTTATTTCCTGCCAGTGGCGAGATTAATCGCACCATCGCAAATGCCGATGCGGTTTTGAAAGTAGTACAGCAACAGTATCAAACCACCGCGTTATGCGTTGATTTTACCGATGGTTTAAGTATGGAATTTGCCGATTGGCGGTTTAATTTACGTTGCTCCAATACCGAGCCATTGGTGCGATTAAACGTCGAATCACGCGGTGATGAAGCGTTAACGCAGACGAAAACCGCTGAGTTATTGGCGTTATTGGCGCACTAACGCACGAACATTTTTAACGTAAACCCGCACAATGCGTCACTGAAATTATTACAAGGGAACGATGATGAAAAAAAAATACCTACACGTTGCTGATCATAGAAGATGATTATTACCAGCAGGAAGTATTGAAAATTTGGTTGGAAGAGGAGGCGTATGAAGTGATGTGTGCGGCAAACGGCGAGCAGGCACTGGAGATAATAGCGGAGCATAAGCCAGATTTGATTTTGCTTAATCTGCTGATGCCTAAAGTCGATGGTTTTCAAGTAGCACGGCAATTAAAACAAAACCCTGAAACCCGACAAATTCCTGTGATCGTCGTGACGGCTGTTGAGAATCAGAGCAAACGTGTCGAAGTTTTGGACATCGGTGTTGATGATTTTCTCAATAAACCTGTGGACAGAATAGAGCTATTGGTGCGGGTGAAAAATTTGCTGCAAAGCCGCGCGTATTGCAAGCAACTGCAAGCGCGGCAAGCACATTTATTGCAATTGGAAACGATGGCATCGGTAGGAACGCTGATTACCAGCGTGACTAATGAAATTAACAAGCCATTGCATGAGTTACAGACTGCGGTTACGCTTGCGAAACAATATAGCGCAAATAATACCCAACTGATTGATTTATTGGATAAAGCAACACAATACATTGAGCGTATTGATTTAATTACCCATAACACCCAGTTGTACATTAAATCCATTTCGACGCACTCCACAGAAGAACGCTGTGATATTGAGGATGTACTTGGTCAGGTTTTGGAATTACTGACCAACCGAATGAAGGAAAGCAACATTCAAATTCAAACCGATATTGATGCGGATTTACCGCTGGTGATGTGCAGTGCTGAAGGCTTGATGCACGTTTTAGTGCATTTATTGATTAACGCACAAGAAGCCTTGGAAAATTACCCGCAACCGTGTATCACCATCAGTATCAAGGCAACGGAAGATAAGCATCTGATTGTGTCGGTATGTGATAACAACGCCGATAATACCGAAGATATGTATTCGTTAATTACAGATCCGCTATTCAACACCAAACTGCCCATGCAGTCAGTGAAGTGCCTGTCATCGGTACAGAACAAAAAGCCACCGAAGGCGAGGCGTTACGTCGAAAGCCATCAACAACCGTTGCGATGGAGTATGGCATAGTGCATATCAATGGCGTTAAACTTCATCTTTACGGAACACCAGGGCAACGGCGTTTTGATTTTATGGCAAGTATCTTATGCAAAAATGCGGCGGGTATGGTGGTGATGATTGATAACGGTCACACCAATCCACTAGGTGAACTGGATTATTTTTTGCAAAAATATCCAGCGATTATCGCTGTTACCCATTATGACGATGACAATACCAATACGTTGTTGATTGAATATCATCAATATGTGCGGGAACACGGTTTTAATTGTGCGGTTATGCGCCTTGATGCGCGTGTAAAAGACGAGGTCATGCGTGTGGTGGAAAAATTAACGCTGGAAATCATACGGCGTAAAAACAGGTAGATTAGCCACACACGCACCTAAACAGTAGGGGAATTTCGTGCTTTTTGTGGACAAACAACATTAGATAATTAACAGCGAGAACATAATGCGACTTTTACTGGTTGAAGACGACGAAATATTGGGTGATGGCTTAGTAGCGGGTTTAAAAATGGAAGGGTATGCGGTCGATTGGCTGACCAATGGCAGGCTTGCCGATGAAGCATTAAAAACCAATAGCTATGAGCTTATCGTACTGGACTGGAATTTGCCTGAAATGAACGGCATGGAGATTTTACGCGCCTTAAGAAGCCGTAAAAATGAAACCCCAGTGATGGTACTAACCGCAAAAGACACCATTCCAGACCGCGTACAGGGTTTGGATACTGGCGCGGATGATTTTGTTATCAAACCGTTTGAACTGGATGAAGTTTGCGCCCGATTACGCGCACTGGCACGCAGAAATGAAGGACGGAGCATCCCTAATATCGAACACAAAGGCATCGTATTAGACCCTGCATCACGTTTAGTCACTTATCACGATGAAAAAGTAGAATTATCACAAAAAGAATTTGAAATACTCAGCTTTCTGATGGCAAATATCGGCAAAGTGGTTTCCAAGGCGCGGTTAGAAGAAACCCTGTATTCATGGGATTCCGATGTAGAAAGCAACACCGTAGAAGTGTATATTCATTATTTGCGTAAAAAACTGGATGCCGCGCTAATCCGCACCGTCAGAGGCGTAGGCTATATTATTGATAGTGATGATGACTCATGAATTACTCGCTTAAACGCCGCTTATTAGTCGCGCTATTATCGGCTTCCATGCTGATTTGGGGCGTGACCGCTTATTTAAGCTACAAAATTACCCGCGATGAAGTCGCTAATTTATTTGATGCCGAATTAGCGCAATCCGCCAAAGTATTACACGCATTTATAGAGAGTTTAGTGCGTGAAGGTTCTTTATCCGCTAATTGGAATAAAGAACAAACGGGTGGAATGTTACACGCCTATGCGTTGCGTCATAAATTCAAAACCAAAAGCACCTTTCAATTATGGGCAGAATCAGGCGGTTTATTACTGGAATCAGAAAGCCCGCCCGTGTTTTCGCTGCACAGTTTTGACGGCAGCCAAAGCGATACCCAACTTTGGGAAGAGTTTGATGAAATGTTACAGGCGGAAAGTTTGGGGCATAAATACGAACGCAAAATTGCCTTTCAGTTGTGGTCGAAAAAAGACGGTTTATTGTTGCGTTCCGAAAGTGCGCCTAAATTCGCCTTTTCAGCCGTTACGCATGGTTTCAGTGAAAATAATATTGACGGTAATGACTGGCACGTCTTTAGTCTGACCGATTCAACGGGTGAATATGTGATTCATGTCGGACAAAAAGAGCAGATTCGCTCTGAATTGACTGATGAAATATCCAGCCAACTGGTCGCGCCGTTTCTTATCGGCTTGCCGTTGCTGGGGCTGGTCATTTCCTTTGTTGTGCGTCGCGCACTGCGTCCGTTTCATCACTTGGAAAAAGCCCTCGCTATTCGTGAGGCGAATTATCTCAAACCGCTGCCGCTGAAAAAACTGCCCAAAGAAATTGTGCCGATGGTGAATGAAATCAACAAACTGTTTGCGCAATTGGAAGAAGCCTTTGAACATGAACGCCGCTTTACTGCTGATGCTTCACATGAATTGCGTACGCCATTAGCGGGGTTATTAGCGCAAGCTCATGTTGCACTCAGAACCACTGATGATGAAATACGCCGACAAGCCCTCACGCGCATTAAACAGGCGGTGAATCGCATGACTTATCTAGTGCAGCAATTATTGACGTTTTCGCGCATTGAATCCAATACGGAATTTTTAACCAAGCAGAACACCATGATTAATCGTGAAGTGATCACGGTGATTACCGACTTGGAACCTGATGCGCATAAAAAACAAATCAGCATCGAATTGGTTGAAGATAACCCCGTGCCTGTGGTGGTCAATGCGCCGTTAGTGTCTATTTTGATCCGCAACATCGTCGATAATGCCATTAAATACACCCCCATCAACGGCAATGTGCTGATCACCATCACGGGACGCGAGCGACAACTGGAATTGTGCGTGGAAGATTCTGGGCCGGGAATTTCGCCCGATCAATATGAAAAATCACTGGAACGCTTTCATCGCTGCGTAGAAACTGCCAATAAAACCCAAGGCACAGGCTTGGGTTTTTCAATGGTACAGCGCATAGCCTCAATTCATAACGCTGATTTGATTTTAGGTGTATCGCAGTTCGGCGGTTTAAAAGTGAAAGTCATTTTTCCTTTACCCATCAAGTTATTAGAAAAAAAACCTGCCACATTACGCGGGCTGTTTAAAATCAAAAAATAACAATTTAATGACTGCCAGTCCTCAAAGGACTGGCAGTCATATCATTCAGGCTCAGCAACCACCGTATTAACCAACTCGCCGATGCCTTCAATGGCAATACGCACCGTTTGTCCGACTTTTAAATAACCGCGCGGAGTCATTTTTACGCCAACACCACTGGGTGTTCCCGTGCTGATAACATCACCCACTTCCAGCGTCATCGCAGTGGATAAATACGCCACCATCTCATAACAATTAAACAGCATTTCTGCGGTGCTGGCATTTTGGCGCAACTCATCATCGACCCACGTTTTTAAACTCAAATTATGCGGGTCAAGTATGTCATCACTCGTTACCAGCCAAGGGCCTAACGGGCCGCAAGTATCAAACGATTTACCGATCATCATCGTCGGTGAACGCGCTTGCCAATCCCGCACCGAGACATCATTGGCAATCATAAAGCCCGCAATCACCTCATGCGCGTTTTCCACCGAGACATGACGGCAACGCTTGCCGATGACAAACGCCAGTTCACCTTCATAATCCAGTTTATCAGATACTTTGGGCATCTGAATCGCCGCACCCGCACCGATGACGCAAGTGCTTTGCTTGGTGAAAAACGTAGGATATTCAGGTTTAGCTTTACCTGTTTCCGCAATATGATCGGCATAATTCAACGCAATCGCCAGATATTTAGGCGGGCGGGGAATCGGTGCGTGCAGTTGCACATCAGCCAACGCAAGACGGTGTTCACCGCTGTCTATTAACTGCTGCATAGCCTGTAAAGCCTGAGTACCTGCACTTAAAAATGCAATCATGCTGTCAGGAATGGCAGGATTTCCCAGACCATCAATGACGGCGTTATCGACTACTGCACCGACACGGGTTTGGTTTTGTTCAGTAAAAGTAATTAGTTTCATCGTTATCCTGTTAAGTGATTGCCCAGACCGCGCAGGTTTTAAAAATCTGCGCGGTTTCATTGAAATTCAATCCCACGTTAATGCTTGTATTTCCTCAATCAACGCCATTGTTTCCACACTGACACGACACACTTTTGCCAGTAGCTCAATGACGTGTTCTTTATGGTCGGCAAAACGATAAGTGTTAAATTTTTCGCGGATGGTCGGGTCTTTGGGCGTTTTTTCTTTGTACTGGTCGAGTACCCATTCCAGCGCGGAGCGGTTGCCTAATTGGTATTGCCACGCTTCTGGGGGAATGTTGGCTAAGGTGGTTTGGCTGTCAATTTCAATGCAGTGCTTGATTTTATCGGCTTTGAGTTTAGTTTTTGCGGTCTTCTTAGTTGATGCACCTTGCAGCATGAACGACTCCAGTCCTTCGACAGGCTCAGGGCGAACGGAACTTTCCACGCGCTCAAACTCCCACGGTTCGACGTGTTCAAATTCGGCGTGTAATTTTATCAGTTTCGCGCCGATGGCTGCCCACGCGGCAAAGTCGGGGTGAAATGGAATGCGCGGAAATTCGGCTTTTAGATTGAGAGCGAATTTTTCTCGATAACGCGGGTCATGCAGCACGGCGTAGACGTAGTTGAAAATGTCGGTTTTGTTGAGGCTCACAAACCAAGGTTTGGACTCCGAGTCCTCAGTCTGGAGTTCAAACCTTGGTTTGAGTTTTGAATCCTCATCATGAGTTTGGAATTGATTTATTTCGTTCCCACGCGCGGTGTTTATCTCGTTCCCACGCGCCGCGTGGGAATGCAGTTGAAGACGCGCCGCGTCTTGCACCGCAGCGCGGTGCGAAGGCATTCCCACGCCGCGCGTGGGAACGAGTGCAGGGTTTTCATAATGCGCTTGGAATTGTTTTAAAGCCCAGTCGGTGATGTTGTCGTGGCGTGAGCCGTCTTTAGTGTAAATATACAGCGGCAATCCAGTTGAATCTCTTGCTCCATAACCATAATCCCACAGAGATTTGCTTACTTGAATACTTGGATATTGCAATTGTTCGTGAAAAGTTAAACTCATCACAGTGTTTTCGCAGTTATCCTGCACAGTAAAAACACTTGCCAGTTGGTACTGCATTTCATTTAATTGTTTACTAAAGTACAACTTTCTTTTAACAAAAGGTCTATATAAAACATCAACTATTAAACTGCTATCAAATTGATATTTAGTACCTTTCTTTAAGTCATTTTTGACGGCACGAGACCATTTAATATCAGTATTGTTAATCTCAGGATTAAGACGGTTTGCTTCATAAGACTTGTTGCACCAGAATAAATAAGAATAGATAATAACTATTATCAATAAAACAGGACTAATAAACGGCTATGAAATTGGGATTATCTGATTTAAAAACAGAAAGGCAGTGTCGGGCGGCGATAGGGATGGATAAAGACC
>JAUYBJ010000171.1 GCA_030693155.1 Methylococcales bacterium | reverse complement strand
TACCAACAGTGATAAGTAGTGATGAATACATTGTGCAACATTAAACGACTGCCAGTCCTTCAGAGGACTGGCAGTCGTTGTTCTGAACACTTTTACGCAACGACTTATCATTGTTTGTTACTCTTTTTCGTGCTTTTCGTGTCTTTCGTGGACAATTGTTTCTTGTGCGTAACATCAGGGGTTAATATACTATAAACAGTGGCATTTTAAGTATAAAAAGAACAACAAGCTGTCAATTTATAAGGTTATTTTACGTTAAAACTGTCTTAGTATCGGCTATGTTTTTTGTATTATCCAATAACTGCTAGGTGTATACTTAATAGACGTTGTACCTATAAATAACCAGCAAGCGCAGGCGTAAAATCATGACTGAAAAAACAGTGAGTAAATACCTTCTCAACCTTGAAAAACACTTTACCAATGACAGCCCCGTATTACTGAAAACGGCGAAGCTCTTTCAGGAACTTGATCAACTTGAATTTGATCTGGGACTGCTTGAGACGGACGACACCACTGCGTCTAGGAGTTCATGGTGGCCTATTATCAGTTTAATCGGCGGCAACTCCACGGCAAAATCCAGATTTATCAATAATTACCTGAGTACGGATCAATTAACCGCCGGTATCCAAACCGCAGCGCATAAATTTACGGTGTTACTGCATAACAATCAACCTAATTCAGTCACCTTGCCTGGAACTGCACTGGATGTTGATCCTCGTTACCCGTTTTATCAGATCAGTGAAAAAATCGAACGCCACCAAAAGGGCGAAGGCAGTCGCATCAATGCCTATCTGGAATTAAAAACCATTCACAGTGATTGTTTAAAAGGCAAATTATTTGTCGATACACCCAATATGAGTGCCTCACAGTTAAACCCTGTTGACTCGTTATTGACCACACACATCATTGAACATTCTGATTTGGTATTAGTGTTCACCGATGTGTTTGACACCATGACACCGCTGGTGAATGAACTCATTCAACAAATAGAAATCCATCAGGATACCAATAAATTTGTGTTTGTTGTCGATCAACCTGCCGCATTCGCAACGCCTGCCAGTAATCATGATTTGATTGCCGCTACGCAAAGAAAACTATCTAATTTAGGCATTAATGCAGGTCAGTTCATTGCTTTATCCAGCCAGCAAACCGACTTTACCGAAATAGATCAACGTATGGATAATGTTGCACACGACCGTTCTTATCGTGTACTTAACTTTTTGGAAAGAAGTATTCACGATCTTCAAGAAGTGGTTGTCGCAGAAGTAAGAAAAGAGCTTTTGGTATGGAAAGAGCGTTCTAATATGTCCACGCTGATTATTCTGGGTTTTATCGCTTCACTTGCCGTTCTGGTTGAAGTAGGAATAGGGCTATTAGAATTTTTACTTGACCCCATCATAGGCCCAATCATCCTTATTTCCTTAATCGCTGTGATGCTACCGTTGCATTTAATGATTAGCAGACTGCAAGCCAAATTCATTATTACTCGTTTAACCGCACGACAAAAAGAATTGGGGCTCATGGAAAATCTGGCGAACCTGTTTGAAAAAAACCTGACCATTGGTCGCATGATATTACCCGTGAGTGAGCCTGTCGGCTGGAATAAAAAAACCAAAGCTCGTTTAGCGCAATTACTGGAAAAAACCAAACAACTGGTGCAGTCACTCAATGATGACTTTGGCAGTTATGATGAGCAATCGTTAAAAGATTATCTGGACTCAATAAAATAGCTTTAACGAGAGAGTCTCGTCATGTTGGATACAGTAAAACGCTACTTGCGCCTGTGTTGGTTCGACACTAATCCGCTTGATTTTGTAGAATCAACCGATTTTTTAAAAATCAATGTGGTATTTTTTGCAGTGGTGCAGTATTTTTTACAGGCCAATATGACAGACGATCCGTTTGAATCGTTTTTTGAAGTCGCTTTTGAATTGCTGCTCACCTTTGGATTCGTAGCTGTTATGTTGTTTTTTGATAAAATGCTCGACGCATTTATTCAACTGATCACTGCTATTTTATTCTGTACCAATGTGTTATCGGTATTTTTCGTGCCGATTATGGTGTGGGTAACCGTCACGGATGATCCGTTAAGCTATTATGTGATGGTGGTGCTGGTACTGTGGTTTTACGCCCTTATAACCCATATCATAAAAGCAGCCTTAGCCATTGATTTATTGGCCAGCTTGGCATTATCGCTGCTGTATTTTATAGTGGTGTACATAGGGGCTGTTGGTTTGGGACAGGTAATATAAAGAAATGGCGCGCCCGAGCGGATTCGAACCTCTGGCCTCAGCCTCCGGAGGGCTGCGCTCTATCCAGCTGAGCTACGGGCGCGTAAGCCGTGTATTCTAACCGATAGCCATCATAATTACGATAACATTGTTTTTAAATTGGCAAGATTCGCCATGCCGCGTTCTTTAATCACCTCAGGGCTGAGCTGTTTTTTATTCACCCACTCCAAATCATCTTCAGGTAATTCGCTTAAAAATCGACTGGGTTCACATTCGCTAATTTCACCATAGCGTTTGCGATGCGTGCAGTAACTAAAGGTGCAACTGCGCTGGGCGCGGGTAATGCCCACATACGCCAAACGCCGTTCTTCCTCAATATTATCGGTCTCAATGCTGTTTTGATGTGGCAAAATATTTTCTTCCATACCGATTAAAAATACATGAGGGAATTCCAAGCCTTTCGCCGCGTGCAGGGTCATTAAACTCACTTGGTCGTGCGCTTCCTCCTCCTCATTGCGCTCCAAAATATCCATCAGCATAATTTTAGACACCACCGCCGACAGTGATTTTTCGTTGCTGTCTTTGTCCGCAATGCGTTTTAACCATCCGACTAAATCAGTGACATTGCGCACCCTGCGTTCAGCGGTTTCCTTAGATTTACTATCTTCTTTTAAATGCTGTTCATAACCGATTTCGTGTATTGCCTGCTCAACTACGGCAAAGGTATCGCCCTGTTCCACTCGTTGCGCGGTATTCGTCAGCCATTGCTGGAAGTTATCCAAGCGATGCCGGGCTTTATCGGGTAAATGCTGTGCCAAGCCCAACTCGCTACTGGCAGCAAATAAACTGATATGCCGTTCATTGGCATACGCACCCAATTTTTCCAGCGTGGTATGCCCGATTTCACGGCGTGGCGTATTAATCACCCGCAAATAAGCCGCATCATCCTGAGGATTGACTAATAAACGTAAATAACTCAATACATCTTTCACTTCCGAATAAGCAAAAAACGACGTGCCGCCGCTGATAAAATACGGCACATTATTTTCCCGCAAACAGGTTTCAAACAAGCGTGATTGATGATTACCGCGATACAAAATCGCATAATCGCTGTACTTGCCGCCGTATTTAAATTTATGGTGAATAATCTCCGACACCACTTGCTGGGCTTCCACCATATCATTTTTATGGCTTAATACTTTGAGTGGATCGCCATAACCCAACTCACTCCATAGCCGTTTTTCAAAGGCATGAGGATTATTGGCAATCAACTGATTAGCGACTTTTAAAATCCGTCCCGCAGAACGGTAATTCTGTTCCAGTTTAATCACTTGCAAACGTGGATAATCTTTTTGTAATTGGCTCAGGTTTTCAGGATGTGCGCCGCGCCACGCATAAATAGATTGGTCATCATCACCGACCACCGTAAAACGCCCCAGATTCCCCGCCAATAATTTAATTAACTGATATTGGCTGATATTGGTATCCTGATATTCATCCACTAATAAATAACGGATTTTATTTTGCCATTTGGTTAATACATCTAGATGCTGTTGAAATAATAAAACAGGCAATAAAATCAAATCATCAAAATCCACTGCATTATAGGATTTTAAACAGCGATTATAATCGGCATATAAACTGGCAATGTTAGCCAATGCGGTTTGTGCCGCTTGCTCAGGCGTAACAAAAGAATTCTTCCACTGCCCGATTTGACCCGCATACTGGTCAATTTGGTCAGGATCATAATCATTCATCGCATGACTGATAATATTCTTCAATAATGCCTGTTTATCCTGCTCATCAAATAAAGTAATACCTGTTTTATAACCCAGACTTTTATGCTCCAGTTTTAAAATATCCAGACCCAAGGAATGAAACGTAGACACCCGTAAACCGCGACTTTCTTCAGGACGCAATAATTTAAACACCCGACTCTGCATCTCCCGTGCCGCTTTATTAGTAAACGTCACCGCAGCAATATGCCGCGCAGGTAAACCTTGCTTAACCAGATAAGCGATTTTTTCGGTAATCACCCGCGTCTTACCACTACCCGCTCCCGCTAACACTAACAAGGGATGGTCGATGGCTTTAACAGCAGTTTGTTGTTGGTGGTTGAGTTGAGTCATGCAAACATTGTTATTGAGAAAAATGGGCAGATTCTTACATTATGCACTATCGCGTACTATGTTTGGATTGATACATACGTTTATCAGCTGGGTGAATCAGGCTATTGATTTCTGTTGAGTCATCGGGATAAAGGCTGATGCCGATGCCGATGGTTATAATTTTGGCTCTTCCCGATTTCGTGGGGTGACCACTACATGATAGTGTTAGGCATAGCCAAATAACCGCCTACCTTCGACATCAAGCCATATATGCTGGAATAACCGACCTAAGTCATATATCACATAACACCGCCGCTTGATGACTTAGATTTTGTGAATGAGACCTTCGACAAATCCAATTGATTGCCGTTGAATGAAATAATTGGTTATTTCATTAATCAACATCCTTAATGTTCCTACAAACGAAACAAAGCAGTTCAAGACTAATTCATCAACCTGACGAATCCATGCCTCCAGCTCGGTAATATCCTGAGCTTTAGTCAAGGGGCTATTGAAAATA
>JAUYBJ010000021.1 GCA_030693155.1 Methylococcales bacterium | reverse complement strand
CTCGGTGGGAAACGGATGTCGGCCTCCACGATCAAGGCCAGGACGCGGTGCCGCTCGGTCAATCGCTGCCGCCAGTGCTACAAAATCAACATGCTTTTCCAGGAACTGCAAGCTATCACCCAGCTTGTTCAGCTTGGCTTCTCGTTCTTCGGCGGCAAATAAACTTTCTTTGATCATGGTAGGTAATAAATTGATGGGTGATTAATCATTATTATCCCATGACTATGGGTTTTTCGAGATGCCCTGTATTACCTTAGATGAAACCAATTGCAGTAAAACCTGCGAAACAACCAAGATTCGCTACGATGAAATTTTACTTTACGACCAACCCGTATTTTATTTCATTTACATTGATATAAAAGAAATTTTTGCGTGTTTGCGTAGGTAATTCAGTATTAGTCAGGTAGCAGATGGAGCATAGTCGAAGCTGAGGCTGTTTATGTTATAAAGTAAGGTGAGCAGCTTGTTTTGCCCACCAAGAAAAACTATCGTCTGGCGCGAAAAAAATCCCGAAGCAAATCCCCGCATTCCATTTCCAACACTCCACCCGTCCAATCAACACGATGGTTTAAAAACGGTGCATCAGTCAGGCTCAAGGCATTACACACCGCGCCGCGCTTAGGATCAAATGCCCCGAATACCAGCCGCTTAATCCGCGCATGACTGATTGCCCCCATGCACATCACGCACGGTTCTAAAGTGACGTACAAGGTCGCGTCGATAAGCCGATAATTTTCCACCGCTTTACCCGCATGACGTAACGCGACCACTTCCGCGTGTGCAGTTGGGTCATGACTGGCAATAGAATTATTCCAGCCTTCGGCGATGCACTTATCATGTTTAACAATCAACGCGCCAATAGGTACTTCACCTAAACTTTCGGCGCGTTGTGCCAAGCGTATGGCATAACGCATCCACGCCTCATCGTTTGCTATCAGTTCGGAGTCTGAATAGACCTGCGAGGTCTCTAAAACCTCGCAGGTCTTGGTGATGGATGGATTTATTCCCATTCAATCGTAGCCGGTGGCTTGCCGCTAATGTCATAAGTCACGCGAGAAATCCCCGCGACTTCGTTGATAATACGGCGTGAGATTAAATCCAAAAACTCATAAGGCAAATGCGCCCAGCGAGCGGTCATAAAATCAATGGTTTCCACTGCACGAATGGCAATCACATAATCATAACGGCGACCGTCACCCATTACGCCCACCGATTTAACAGGCAAGAACACTGCAAATGCCTGACTGACTTTATCGTACAAATCATGACGATACAGTTCTTCAATAAAAATAGCATCAGCTTTGCGCAATAAATCGGCAAATTCTTTTTTCACTTCACCCAAAATGCGCACGCCTAAACCTGGGCCGGGGAACGGATGACGGTACACCATATCGGCAGGTAATCCCAATTCCACACCCAATTTACGCACTTCGTCTTTAAACAATTCGCGCAATGGTTCAACCAATTTCAGCGTCATGTTTTCAGGCAGTCCGCCGACATTGTGGTGTGATTTAATCAAATGCGCTTTGCCGCTTTTAGAACCCGCTGATTCAATCACATCGGGATAAATCGTGCCTTGTGCCAACCATTTGGCATCGGTAATTTTGCCCGCTTCGTTATCAAAAATGTCGATGAATAAATTACCGATGATTTTACGTTTTTGTTCAGGATCAGTAATACCGCTGAGCGCGTCTAAATAACGTTGTTCGGCATTCACGCGGATGACTTTCACGCCTAAATGCTCGGCAAAAATCGCCATTACCGCATCACCTTCATTCAAACGCAACAAGCCCGTATCAACAAATACACAGGTTAATTGCGTACCAATGGCTTTATGCAATAACGCCGCCACCACCGATGAATCCACACCGCCAGATAAGCCCAAAATCACATGATCCGTGCCTACTTTTTCACGAACCGCGCGAATACTGTCTTCAATAATATTGCTAGCATTCCAAAGGGCATCACAGTCACAAATATCCAACACAAAGCGCGATAAAATCCGCCCGCCTTGTTTTGTGTGGGTAACTTCTGGATGGAACTGTAGCGCGTAAAAGCCTTTAGTCTCATTGGCAATCCCCGCAATTGGCGCACCGTCTGAACTGGCAATCATGATAAAACCGTCGGGCAATTCAGTCACTCTGTCGCCATGACTCATCCACACATCCAGCAAACCAAAACCTTCTGCCGATAAATGATCTTCAATGCCTGACAATAATTTGGAATGCCCACGCGCCCGAATTTGCGCATAACCAAATTCCCGATGGTCAGAGGTTTCCACCTTGCCGCCTAATTGTTCCGTCATGGTTTGCATACCATAACAAATACCCAGCACAGGCACGCCCAATTCAAACACCGCTTGTGGCGCACGCGGCGTATCATTACTGGTCACCGTCTCAGGGCCGCCCGATAAAATAATGCCATTGGGTGCGAAGTTTTTCACTTCCTCATCGCTGCATTCGCAGGAATAAATTTCACAATACACGCCGATTTCACGAATGCGTCGTGCGATAAGTTGCGTATATTGTGAACCGAAATCGAGAATGAGGATTTTGTGGGTATGGATGTTTGAGACTGGTTTCATGATGACCGTTATTTGATTGAATAAATGGTTGCTACAAAGTAAGCGACAGTATTTTTGCTAACGGTCATTATAACAATTAAGCGCAATACACGGGCAAAACTCATCATGTTTAGTGGTAAATGCGTTATTACCCAGCATTTAAAACACCACTGGAAACGTGTAAGATGTGACTAATTCGTACATTATTCACACACGCGGACACACTCCGCCTACATTCAAATAAAAAAATGACTCAACGAATCGCACAAGTCGAGCGTAATACGCTTGAAACTCAAATTAAAATCAACATCAATTTAGATGGCACAGGTAATGCCTCCTTCGTCACAGGCGTGCCTTTTTTAGATCACATGATGGATCAAATTGCTCGACATGGTTTGATTGATATGGACATCGTCGCGCATGGCGATTTAGAGATTGATGCGCATCACACGGTGGAAGATATAGGCATTACGCTGGGTCAGGCGTTTGCTCAAGCACTTGGCGATAAAAAAGGTATTTCTCGTTATGGTCATGCTTATGTGCCGTTAGATGAAGCCTTATCGCGGGTAGTGATTGATTTTTCAGGTCGGTCTGGCTTGTTTTATGAGGTCAAATATCCCAGAGCATCCATCGGCGGTTTCGATGTCGATTTGTTCCGTGAATTTTTTCAAGGCTTTGTCAATCATGCGGGTGTCACGCTGCATATTGATAATTTAAAAGGCGCGAATGCCCATCATGTAGCGGAAACTATTTTCAAAGCCTTAGGTCGCGCTATCCGTATGGCAATTACCGCCGATGAGCGAATGGCGGGTATAATGCCGTCTACCAAAGGCGTGTTATAGTCTTAAAGTTCAACATGACTGCCAGTCCTTAAAGGACTGGCAGTCATTAAGCAAACACTTCTAATCAATACACGATTTAATCCGTGTCATTAACCTAAAAATCTATTTTTATGTCTTCTGTTGCTGTCATTGATTACGGAATGGGTAATTTACATTCCATTGCCAAAGCCTTACAACACGCCGCGCCTGACGTGGATGTGTTAGTCACGGCTAACGAACACGAAATTTTAAACGCCGATAGAGTCGTTTTCCCAGGGGTCGGTGCAATGCGTGATTGTATGCAGGCATTGCAGCAATCAGGCTTGGATAAAATTATTAAACAAGTCGCTACCACCAAACCGTTGCTGGGTATTTGCTTGGGAATGCAGGCGTTATTAACCGACAGCGCGGAAAATGGACATACCGATGGGCTGAGCATTTTCCAAGGTCACGTCGTGCATTTTCCAGAGCCGTTGCGTGATGCCCAAAGCGAGATTTTAAAAGTGCCGCACATGGGCTGGAATCAAGTCGCACAACGTCCGCACCCGTTATGGCAAAACATCCCGCAAAACAGCCGCTTTTATTTTGTGCATAGTTATTATGCCCAGCCCGATGATGCGTCTGTGGTTGCCGCAACTACCGATTATCCTGATGCCTTCGCCTGTGCGTTGGCTAACAAAAACATTTTTGCCGTACAATTTCACCCTGAAAAAAGTCAGGCAGTTGGTTTGCAACTGTTACAGAATTTTTTACATTGGAATGGTCAAGTTTAACTTTTTGAGGTTTTTATGCTGTTAATCCCCGCTATTGATTTAAAAGATGGAAAATGTGTGCGCCTACGTCAAGGACGCATGGAAGATGACACGGTATTTTCCGATGATCCAGTTGCAGTTGCAGGTCGTTGGATTGCCCTAGGTGCAAGACGCATCCATTTAGTCGATTTAGATGGCGCGTTTGCAGGTAAACCCAGAAATGCCGACGTGATTCACGCGATTGTTGAAGCCTATCCCGATGTCCCCGTGCAAATCGGCGGCGGTATTCGTGATGAAGACACCATTCAAGCCTATCTGAATGCAGGCGTGGAATACGTCATCATCGGCACAAAAGCCGTCAACGAACCGCATTTTGTCCGTGACATGGCAATCGAATACCCGCGCCGTATCATCGTCGGCTTGGATGCCAAAGACGGCAAAGTAGCGATTGACGGCTGGTCAAAATTGTCCAAACACGATGTAATCGATTTAGCCCAACACTTTGAATCCGACGGCGTTGAAGCCATTATTTATACCGACATTTCCAGAGACGGCATGATGCAAGGTGTCAACGTAGAAGCCACCGCCCGTTTAGCCCGCGCTATCAATATCCCCGTCATTGCCTCAGGCGGTATCACTAACATGGATGATATTCACGCTTTAGGCAAAGTTGCCCATGAAGGCATTATGGGCGCGATTACAGGTCGTGCAATTTATGAAGGGTCATTGGATTTTGCCGAAGCGGAGAGGATTGCTGAGACATATTGATGAAAACCGCTCAGGAAATAAAAGACATCGCGCTTGAGCGATTGCAAGAAGCCGCTATTTTATGTGACAACGGAAAATATGATGGCGCATTTTATTTGGCGGGTTACTCTGTTGAATTAATGCTGAAAGCAAAATTTGTGAACGTTTTGATGTTGATAATTTGTTTGATGAAACTAGCAAAGATATTAGCAAGGTTAGAAATGCCGTTAAGATACATGATATTTCATCACTGCTTGTATTTAGTGGCTTAAGAAATAAATTGGAAAATGATAAAAGCACTAATGATATTCTTGAATTAACTATCAATAAGTTATTTGATGCACAAAAATGTTTATGGAGCGAATTACATCGTTATCAAACGATAGGGTTAAAAAATCCAAATGATGTAAAAGAACTAATTAGTTTATTACTTGATGAAGACGGGTTAATACAATGGATACAGAACAATTAAGTGCTAAGTTTCAGAAATTTAAAGAAAATTTTGTTGCCAATAATAAAGTTAATTCTTCTGGCTTGAGTGAAGCTGGATTAATGGAGCAATTACAAAACTTTAAAAATAAATGTCATGAAAAAGACTATATTGAAGGGGATTTATTTCTTGATGAAGCCTACCCTGGTGTAATACCCACTTCATTTATCGTTAATGTGTGGGCAAAAAAACAATGGTTAGATACGATAAGTAGAGGTAAAGCATTAGATTTTCTGATTGAAACATTATGGGAAACCACGCCGCCAGAAATTCGTAAAAATGTTTTTACGCTTAGTATGATGACCATTGAGAATTTAACTTCTCAGGAAATACAAAGACTTTTTTACCATCCAGATAATTCAGTTAGAGTAAAGTTAATTGATTTTATCGAAACTGCTACATTAACAGAGCAAGAGGTTCAGAATATTTTTGATACTCAAGATGGCAACATCATCAAATTACTATCAAAAAATAAAAACGCTGAAAATATTATATTGAATTCTAAGGAATTAAAATATAAATGGTTGCAATGGAGATTATAAAGTTTCATTTTAGCAACCGCTATTTGTTTAAATCTTATTCAACTATCAAAATAAAATGAGCCTAGCCAAACGTATTATTCCCTGCTTAGATGTTGATAACGGTCGCGTTGTAAAAGGCGTGCAGTTTGTTGATATTCGTGATGCAGGAGACCCTGTGGAAATCGCCCGCCGTTATGACCGTGAAGGCGCGGATGAAATCACTTTTTTAGACATTACCGCTACTCATCATGAGCGCGATACCATGGTTCATGTGGTGGAACAAGTTGCCAGTGAAGTGTTTATTCCGCTCACTGTCGGCGGTGGTATTCGTACCTTAGACGATATACGCACCATGTTAAACGCAGGCGCGGATAAAGTCGGCATTAACAGCGCGGCGATATTCAGACCTGAATTTGTCCGAGAAGCTGCCGAACGCTTTGGCTCACAATGTATCGTGGTTGCCATTGATGCCAAAAAAGTCAGCGCAGACGGTGAACCCAATCGCTGGGAAATTTTCACCCACGGCGGACGCAAACCCACGGGCATAGACGCAGTCGAATGGGCTATAAAAATGGTCGAATTTGGCGCGGGTGAAATCCTATTAACCAGCATGGACAAAGACGGCACCAAAAGCGGCTTTAATTTACCCTTGACCCGTGCGGTGAGTGAAGCGGTGTCTGTGCCTGTCATTGCATCGGGTGGTGTGGGTAATTTAGACCATTTAGCCGAGGGCATACTGGAAGGCAAAGCCGATGCGGTATTAGCCGCCAGTATTTTTCATTTTGGTGAATATACCATTGAACAAGCCAAACAACATTTGCGCTCACGCGGTATTGAAGTGAGATTATAGTCATGCCCACTATTTCTATGTTTTACGGCATTATTATATATATGTATTTCATGGATAATAAACAACACAAACTGCCGCATATCCATGTTAAATATCAGGATGATGAAGTTATTGTTGCTATTCCAGACGGTGATATTTTGGAAGGTAGTATTCCAAAAGCCAAAATGAAATTATTACAAGCATGGATTGAAATACATAAGGATGAGTTAATGGCAGATTGGCAACTCGCTGTTTCTGGTGAACTGCCTTATAAAATTGAACCCTTGCGTTAATATCATGAATCCGCGTGTTAAAACCGTTAAACCAACGGATGATTATCAATTAATACTAGAATTTACTAATGGTGAATGCGGTCTTTATGATTGCAAACCATTATTGGATTTTGGTGTATTTAGGGAATTACAGGATATTAATTATTTTAAACAAGTATCTGTTACTGATGGCACGGTAACGTGGATAAATAAACAAGATATTTGTCCTGATACGCTTTATTTGGATTCTGTGTAATTGCTTTATATGGACGCAACAAGTCTAATGGAAAAATAAAAATGAAAGGTTGGGTTTATATCATCACAAACAAGGCTATGCCGAACTTGTTAAAAGTCGGTTTTAGTACAAAAGACCCTGAATTAAGGGCGCAAGAACTACATACTACAGGTGTACCGCATCGTTTTGTTGTTGAATATGATGTTTTGGTAAATGAGCCTACAGATATAGAACAGGCGGCACATAATCTTTTAAAAAATTATCACGAAAATAAAGAGTGGTTTAATTGTTCAATTGAAACCGCAGTAATGGCAATTCGCCAATCCGCAGCAAATAATATTTTATTAGAGAATTGTAGATTTAATAACTTTTCTGAAATACGAAAAGAGATTAAAAATAAAATAATTCCGCAACAAATTATTATTCGTAAACGATTTACTGTACAAAATGGAATTGCTAAGGACACCGCAAACGGTTTAATCTGGTTGCGGTTTGCGCATGGGCAAACGTGGAAAAACAATATAGCGGTTTGTGATGTTAAAGCAGTGGTTTGGAAAGATGCGTTTGAAGTTGCTAAACGATTTAATCAACAAGGCGGTTATGGCGGATATACCGATTGGCGATTGCCAACCATTGATGAATTGAAGACTTTAATTGATAAAGTGAAAGGCGTATCAGGTAATTATATTGATGCAGATGTTTTTTCTAACAATGAAGGTCGTTGATTCTGGTCGTCATCGCCCAGTGCTGGCAGTGGCAACTATGCGTGGATCATGGGCTTCGGCAATGGCGACGGCTACTACGGCAGTAAGAGCAGCACCTACGCTGTGCGACTTATGCGCGGTGGACAGCACGATAGGATGGGCTGAGGTACGAAGCCCATCAATTGCGAACCATGCGATTACTTCCTCAGCACATTCTATAGCTCTGGGTTTCTAAAAAAATGATTGATGAACTTAAAAAAATTTTGATTGAATCCCTAAAACAATTGTACGAAAAAGATAAAAGTCTAATTTTACGTCGAGCCAATGAAAGGTCTATTACTTTCAGGTTTGGAATTTATCTTGAGGAATTAGTTAAAAACTCTAGCTTTATCCATCTAAATAGTGTCTTGTTCCCAAGCTCCGCTTGGGAATGCCTACCTTCAAGCGCTGCTTGATGTGTGTATCCATGCCACGCCAAGCGGAGCTTGGTAGTAGGCGTTCCCAAACTGGAGTTTGGGAACGAGATAAACAGCTTGGTTAATATTTCCACTAAGAGGGCTAATAAAAATGAACACCACAGAATTAATTTATCAAGAAAGCAAAGAACTACCTGAATTTGAAGCAAGAGAAGTTTTAGATTTTGTGGCATTCTTAAAAGCGAAAAGACAGCGCAAACTGGCGGCTGAGCAAGAAACGGCGGATATGAGCGAGTTTGACCAGTTTGGTTCGGTTTTTGATGGAAATTTTGACAGGGATGCTTGTTATGACCGACCTCATCTTCGTTGATACTAATGTGGTGCTTTATACACTCGGCGAGGATGAACGTAAAAAAGCCATTGCGCGAAATGTGTTAGCTAAACATCCTGTGTTAAGTTCGCAGGTGATTAATGAAGCGGTGAATGTTTGTTTGCGGCGTTTTAAATTCACACGGGAACAGGCTTACGCTTTTGCAGATATGGTGATGCGTAGAACCGATGTACAAGCCGTTGATGAAATGACTATCCGCAAAAGTGCTGAAATCGCGTTGCGCTATCAGTTTTCTAACTGGGATTCGCTGATTATTGCCGCCGCTTTACTGGCAAAGTGTGACATTCTTTATTCTGAGGATATGCAGCATAATCAAGTGATTGATGGTCAATTGACCATTCTAAATCCCTTTTATTAAGCTAACTGTTTTAAATTAACTTTACAAACATAATGAATATAAACTGGTTAAATGAAATCCGCTGGACAGAAGAGGGCTTAATCCCTGTGATTGCCCAACAACACGACAGCGGTAAAGTGGTGATGTTTGCGTGGATGAACCGTGAATCGTTGGATTTAACGGTGCAGGAAGGTTATGCGGTGTATTGGTCACGCTCACGCGGTCGGTTATGGCGTAAGGGCGAAGAATCAGGGCATAGACAAAAAGTCATCGGTTTGTTTATGGATTGCGATGAAGATGTGCTGTTGCTACACATTGAGCAAGAAGGCGGTATTGCTTGCCACACAGGACGCGAAAGCTGTTTTTATCGGCAGTTGATTGGCGGTGAGTGGCAAGCAGTTGAACCTGTGCTAAAAAATCCTGATAAAATTTATTCTATATGATTTTTTAAAATTTTTAGGATACTAAAATATGTCTTTATTAGAAAGTTTTATCGATAATGTATTTAGAGATAAAGTACCAGAACCCAAAATTGGCAGTCTTGTTTATTGCGATATAGTGACTGGTTATGCGGAGCATTCTGGTATATATGTAGGAAAAAGAAGGATAGTTCATTTGAATGGTGATGGATTGATAGAGTCGGTATCACCCCAAGAATTTATAGGTAGATTAAGTGGTTTTAATACCGCAATGTCTATTTATGTTTCATGTTACGAAACAAAAGCAGTCGGGTCTTATATTGTTGCTGATAGAGCAAGAATAGCAGTTGGAAAAAAACGAGACTACAGTCTTATTTTTGATAATTGCCACCAGTTTTCAGCAGGTTGTTTAGCAGGTGATTTCGATAATTCGTGTAATTTTATGTGGATGCTAAAAGACGAATCAAAAAAACATCTTAATAGTAATTCATGGCGAATATGGGATATTGATTTATTTAAATAGTAACAAATTTATTTAACCCTGTTTTCGCTTATTTTCTTCACGAATAATATTAATTTTTAGCTGGCATTTTAACGAATCGATGAAAATCATGAACAACACACTAACCCAACTCGCCGAAGTCCTAGAACAACGCAAACAACAAACCGCTGATAAATCGTATGTGGCGAGCTTGTATAGCAAAGGTTTGGACACCATATTAAAGAAGATTGGCGAAGAAGCCACTGAAACGGTAATTGCCGCGAAAGGCGATGACAAATCACAGATTGTTTATGAAATGGCAGATTTGTGGTTTCATTGCATGGTATTGTTAGCACAACAAGACCTGCATCCTGATGATGTGTTAGCGGAATTACAACGCCGTTTTGGTCTATCTGGCTTGGAAGAAAAAGCTGGGCGCAAATCATAAAGGGTAGATGTTGCCCTGTAGCATCTCTACGATACCAACACGACTGCCAATCCTTAAAAGACTGGCAGTCGTCATACTGCATATTTACTGGAGTCAACCATGATAACTGTCCCTAAATTATTAATTTTATTAGCCATTATTATGGTGGTGTTCGGCACGAAAAAACTGCGTAACATCGGCACCGATTTAGGCGAAGCGATACGCGGTTTTCGTTCCGCGTTGAAAGAAGGTGAGGGCGAAAAAGTTGCCGAAGCGGATGATGTGAAAGATAAAATCATCGAAGGCGAGACCGCCAGCAAAACCGATGGAAAAGTGTAAGTGTCATGTTTGAAATAGGTTTTTCTGAATTGGTCATGGTCGGCTTGGTGAGTTTGCTGGTCATCGGGCCTGAGCGTTTACCCGCTGCGGCACGCTTAGCTGGATTTTGGCTCGGTAAAACCCGCGCCATGATAAATTCGGTTAAGGCGGAAATTGCCGTTGAACTCCGCGCCGAAGAAATGCGCCAGCTATTCAAAGAAGAATCGGGCTTACAGGATTTTCAGCAACTGGTTGATGAAACTAACGAAACCGTGCAGTCGATTCACTCCTCCATCACGTCGCTGTCTCACGACGGTGTCGATTTAACAAAACGCCCTCCTCATGAGCTTGAATGATTTTGACCCGCACACCTCGCCGTTTCTAAGTCACCTGCTTGAATTGCGCGATCGCTTATTAAAAGCGATTTTAGCGGTGTTACTGGTTTTTCTGCCGCTGTCTTTTTACGCCAATGACATCTACAGTTTTTTGGCTGAACCGTTATTAAAACACCTGCCAGAAAACAGCACCATGATTGCCATTGATGTGGCATCACCGTTTCTCACGCCGTTTAAATTGGCGTTGGTCGCGTCGGTATTTTTAGCCGTACCGATTATTCTGTATCAATTTTGGGCGTTTGTTGCCCCCGGTTTGTATAAAAGCGAACGCCGTTTGGTATTGCCGTTATTGGTTGCCAGTACGCTGTTATTTTATCTGGGCGTGGTGTTTGCGTATTTTGTGGTGTTCCCGTTGGTGTTCGGTTTTTTAACCACCACCGCACCTGTCGGCGTGTCAGTAATGACCGATATTAGCAAATATCTGGATTTTATCTTAACCATGTTTTTCGCGTTCGGCGTGTGTTTTGAAGTGCCGATTTTCACCATTGTGTTGGTGTGGACAGGCTTCACATCGCCCGCCGAACTGGCAGATAAACGCCCTTATGTGATAGTCGGCGCGTTTATTATCGGGATGTTATTAACCCCGCCCGATGCCATTTCCCAAACCTTATTAGCCGTGCCGATGTGGTTATTATTTGAAATCGGGCTGGTATTTTCGCGGTTTTTTGTAAAGTCCGATGATGATGGGGATAAGCATCCTAAAATTATTGAGGAATAATTAAGGGATTTGTAGGTTGGTTTGCTGATTTCTAGCAACCCAACATCAAACTAATACGGTCGTCGATTTTGTTGGGTTGGCTATCGCCAGCCCAACCTACTGTCAGTCACCTTAAACCCCGCCACCAACTTAGCAAATTTCACAAAATCCTCGCGTGTAGTCACTCTGCCATAACGTAGCTGAATAAATGCGGCGGTAATTTCTTCAATCATTGCCGCGTGTTCGGGCAGGGCTGTGGTTGCGCGTTGGGCAAAATCCACCGCGCCTTCACGGTTGGTTATGATTAAGCCAGCAGGTTGTAGTTTCTGACAAAACTGTTGATAAAGCCGTAATACGGGGTCGGTGGCTTTTTTCTTTTGGTACAGTAAAAACCCGCTTAATATCACCGTCATTAAGCCGACTAAAGTCATTAACCATTGCATCATGGTTTTAAAATCATGAATGCCGAATTGGGACAGGAAATCGGATTGGTTGTTGCTGTCGTAGTTGACGACCCAACGTTGCCATTGGTAATCGGCGTTTTCCCAGAGTTGGCGGGTTTGTTTCAGCCAGTTCAGTTGTTTGGCATTGCTCGCATCGAAGCGAATATCGCCGCCGAGTTCCAGCTGGTCGAGATTCAGTTGCTGTTCTATGCGTTCGGGGGCAATGGCGGCGGTCGGATCAACGCGCACCCAGCCTTGATTTTCCAGCCAGACTTCTGCCCACGCATGGGCGTTGGCTTGGCGTATTTCTAAAAAATTGCCAACAGGATTAAATTCCCCGCCTTGATAACCTGTAACGACACGCGCGGGAATGTGAGCCACGCGCATTAAGTAAACAAATGCGGCTGCGTAATGACTACAAAAACCGCGCCGTGTGGTAAATAAAAAGCTCTCAATCGGATTGTCTTCCATGAGCGGTGGCGTTAGCGTGTAATGAAAATCTTCTTGTCTAAAATGCGTTAATAGTTGGCGAATAAAATCATCGGGTTTGCCATCAAAACCATGCAGTTGCGTTACCAGTTGTTTGAGCTTATCGGAGGGTTCTTGCGGTAGTTGGGTGCTGTCTTGGTATTCAATTTGAGTCACCCGCCCTGTGTTGTATTGTGAATAAGAGGTGATTTGATATTCGGCGCGTTTATGTGTATTTTCTGAGTTGATAAGTTGGTAATAACCGTTTTGTACTAAAGGTTCAGAAAATTTCACGGGAAAATCTAAGGCGAAGACCCAGTTTTTGTCCTGTGCTTCCATGAGTAGAGTGTAGGAATACGCTGTTCCTTCATAACTGGGCTTGTCTAGTTGGGCTTTAAATCGCTGACTATTTGCGGGTGTCCAGCGTTTACCATCGGTGTATGACAACACCGGGCCGCGCCAATAACGCAGTTTAGGTGGCGGCATTGCCCCCGTAAATTTAACACGAAACACCAGTTCTTCGGATGTGCCTAAGTCGCTGATAGAACCGGGTTCCATGCTGTCGGTTAAACCGATTTTAGCTTTGTTTTTTTCTTCAAACAGCATCCAACGCGGAGCTTCTATGCGGGGAAACAGAATAAAAATGACTACGGCGATGGGTATGGCTTGAAAAACAATGACGGTCGCGGTTTTTAGTGCGGCGCGGGTTTGGATTTGAAGGCTGTTGATAGCGACTAAGGTGGCAAACAGTACACAGCATACCGCGAGAATATACGCCGCCATGAATAGGCTTTGTTGGTATAAAAATAAGGACGCGGCAACGATAAATGCTAAATAAGTGACTAAATAAATATCACGCTCCGCTTTGATTTCTAACAATTTTAAACCCAGAGCGAGTATGAATAAGTTTGTGCCAGCATCACGTCCAAGTAAGTGTCTGTGTTGACTAAGCAATAAGGCTAAGGCAAACACGGTGAGAAAAAATAACACCCGCGTGGTCGGTAAATAGCGTGGTTGCCAAATACAAACAAACCGCCACGCTAATAACAAATTAAAAAAACCAAACAGGGCAGGGGGGATATTAAGACAGTGCGGTAAGACAATCAGCCCGACCGATGACAATAAAAAGATGAGCGTGTTTTTATAATGGGCGGCATTCATTTTAATAGTCATCAATATACCTGTTTTAATGCAATAAAAATGTAATTCATAAACGATTAAGGATTTATTCTTGGTTGCTGTCCTTGTGGCGACAGCGTATCAAAAATAAAATCCTTATAGCGTCTTTTAAAATCTAAGTCTGTAGAGAACTTTCTATATATTTCCGTTTGCGTAAACAAATACTGCTGCATTAACTGCTCCAGTTTTATATCGGATGATTCTTTTGCATTTTGCTTATCAGGTGAATATATAATGGCATTCATTAATTTTTCATCTTTTTTCATATCATCAGGAATCTGTTGCGTTAATATCTCATTCACCTTATCTTTATCTGCCCAATCTATATCGCCAAAACGTTGATTAAATGCTTTTAGGATATTCTCTAACGTATCCAGTTCTGGCTCTTCTTTGCCACCGCCAATACCCACTGGAATTGGGTTTACAATACCAGAATCATCATCTAAGATAATCATATCTTTATCTTGTTTTGATGGGCGATAGCTATCCATATCAATGGATTCAATAATACCTTGAGCGAGGTCTTCATCACTTTCAATAAATAACTTAGGCAATAAATATTTTAAATACCACCACAACTGCTCCCAATACAGATTATTAAAATCCAGCAGTTTTGCTAAATAACTGTACGTTCTTAAAAACGATTTAACTTTAATTTTAAAATCAATTTGTTGCTCTAACGATAAATCGTCTTTAAAAAGTTGTACTGCTGAATCAATAATAGGGTCTAAAATATTCCTGTCGGCATTGTTTGAATAGTGTTCAAAAAAATTATTTACTACTTCTTCATTATAAACGTCAAATTTTTCCAGTGCGTCCAGCAAATCATTTAGTTTATTCGGGTTGGTTTCTTCGCTTAACATCGTTGATGTAAAATAAGGATTAAAGGCTTCCTTAATGTCTTTGGTAGTATTGTAAAAATCCAAAACAAACGTATCTTTTTTATAAGGCTTCAATGCTCTATTTAACCGTGAAAGGGATTGAACTGCCTGAACAGCACGCAATTTTTTATCGACATACATCGTATGCAGTAAAGGCTGGTCAAACCCTGTTTGATATTTATTAGCAACAATTAAAAAACGATAGTCTTTCTTCTTAAAATTTTTCGGAATATCATTTTTATGCGTTTCAAAGTTATTCATTGAAACCTCATCAAATTTAATACCTTTATATTCGCCTTCTTTTTCTGCATTGCCTTTATATTCGGTACTTCCTGAAAAGGCAACAATCGCCTTATAAGGCGATTTTATTTCTTTTAGATACGCGTCAAACGCGTGTTTATATTTAATTGCCGATGAAATACTTTGAGTGATAATCATGGCTTTAGCTTCACCATTAATTAAATGTTTTACGTCACGGTGAAAATGGTCAATCATTATTTTAGCTTTTTCTGCAATCGCAAATTCATGACCTTCTACATAGGCTTTCAATTTCATTTGCGCTTTTTTAGTATCAAATTCAGGGTTTTCTTCTACCGATTTTATTAACTTATAAAACGATTGATAAGTGGTGTAATTCTGCAATACATCAAGAATAAATTCCTCTTCAATGGCTTGTTTCATGGAATATAAATGGAAGGCATCAAATGCGGTTTTTTGTTCGCCGTCTTTGGTGTATTTTCTTGGCACACCGAATAGTTCTAAGGTTTTGTTTTTTGGCGTTGCGGTAAAGGCAAAATAAGAACCGTTTTTTATCATTTTACGGTCTTCTATCAGCTTATTAATTTTATCTTCTAAGGTGACTTCTTCCGCGTCTTCTTCACCGTCGTTTTTATCCGCTAATACTGCATTCATTTTTCCAGCGGTATCACCGCTTTGGCTACTGTGGGCTTCATCTATGATAATGGCGAATTTCAACGCGCCTAAGTCTTCCATTTCTTTCAATAAATGCGGGAATGTTTGAATGGTGCAAATAATGACCTTCTTTTTATTGGCAATAGCCGTTCGTAGATTATTGGTTTTACTGCCGCCATCGTTGGTAATAGCCGCGACAATACTTTTGGGCGTGGCGAATTGTTTTATTTCATCGCCTAATTGCCTATCTAAAACTGTTCTATCGGTGATGACAATCACAGAATCAAACAAATGGTTTTCGCCTGTCTGGTCAAATAAACCGTGTAATGAATGAGCCAGCCACGCAATGGATTTTGATTTTCCTGAACCTGCCGAATGTTGAATTAAATAGCGTTGTCCGATACCGTTTTGTTTAGCGTGTGCCAGTAGCTGTTTAACTGAGGTTAATTGATGGTAACGCGGAAAAATCATTTTCTGAGTCTTTTTGCCCGTGTCCTCATTGGTTTCTTCAATGACTTGAGCGAACTTATCAATGATAGTGCTTAACGACGCTTTGCTTAATACCGCTTCCCAAAAATAATGCGTTCTAAGCCCGTTGGGGTTCACGGGATTTCCTGCACCAAAAGGCGGTAGCGGGTTGCCATCGTTTAAACCTTTATTAAACGGAATAAAAAACGAGGCTTTGCCTTTCAATTCTGAACACATAAACACTTGTTCCGTGTCAGCGGCAAAATGCACCATGCAGCGGGCGAAGGTGAATAGCGTGTCTTTGGGATCGCGGTCGTTTTGGTATTGACGAATAGCGTTGTGAACCGTTTGCCCGCTTAATGGGTTTTTTAATTCACAGGTGATGATTGGAATGCCATTAATAAATACGGTTAAATCTAGGCGGTTATTATTATTCAGGCTGTATTTTAATTCCTGCGTAACTGAAAATACATTGGCGGCATAATTTGCCGCGTCTTTGCTATTAAAATTTGAAGCGGGTTTTCGGTAGAATAAATAAATGGTTTTATCAAAATGTTTAATGCCTTTACGCAATACCTCAATAACCCCCGATGCTTTTATTTTTTCATCTACGCGCACTAAAAAACCCCGTTCGCCTTTTTTCTGAATCATCGCGTAAGCGTCTGCTTGCGTGGCGGCAATAAAGGCTAATAATTGTTTAGTATTGATACAAAACTCAGTATCAAAATCGGTTGATTTGGTTTCAATAAAATGCTGTTCCGTTACCAAATAATGGGTAATGAACTGTTGAAAGCCTTTTTCTGTGGTATCCGTAAAGTTAATCATCTATTTAACCCTTGTTGTTCAAATCTAATTTGCATTTCGCCTAAATCTAAAACAGCATGGGTTGATAATAAAAAATCTAAACCTAATATGGCGTTAATAGTAAAACCATAATCCATTGCGCCAATTTCAACTTTAAAATGTTCAATGCGTTGTTCGCCTAATTGAAAATAATCAAGCTGTTTAACAAAAACCACTTCACTACCACCTACGCCGCGAATAATATGTAATTTATCGGTTGGTTCAGGATAAATATCAATGGATTCGACTAACTCGGCGGCAATAATCGTGCTGGCTGAACCTGTATCAATTAACACATGATTTATTTCAAGCACTGTTTCTCGATACGCGATTTTAATTTGTGTGAATAATAAATTATCTTGTAATTGCAACTGCATGATGTTTTCTCACCCCTAACCAATGACGTTCTTCAATATCTAATTCATCTCGGCTGGTATGAACAAAATAAAATTCACGCTCAGGGTATTGATGATGCAATAACCGATAGTTTTGCATTGCCGTTTTACCATTCGCGCACGGTTCAATCACCGCTAATTTATCGAGGCAACGATGTTGGCTAGTATCGGTGTGTGCTTGCAAGGCTTCAACAATGAGCCATTGATTAGGGTAGTTTTGTCTTATTTTTTGCCATTCCATAATAGTTTCTCATTTAGTTGATTTTTCGTTTACCTGTGACTAAATCGGTTATTAAGGCTTCACGGTATTCTTTTATTGAGGTGATTTCTTGTTGGGCTTTGGAAATGGCAATATCTATTACAGAATGCTCATTTTGTATATACTGCACTATTTCTGCTTTTTCTTCATTATTAGAAGGATAAGGTATTATTAAATTTCCTAAATCTTCCATTGCTAAATTTGGTTGTGCAGATGTTACTGCTTTTAGCCAAATACTTGTTGTAATGAATTTTGAATGAAGCCAGTAATAACAAAATTCAACATCTTCTTTCTTTTTTAAACGAATAAAACTAACAGCTTGATTTGTATTTGCAGGTAAGTATTCTTTGGGTAATATAGCAACCTTACCAATTGTTGCGCCAGCAATTACAAATAATAAATCATTCTCTTGAAGTTGAGAGCGTTTTAAAATACTATGCGTTATTTTATCAATAAAAAATGCTGGTTTTTCTGTAACTTTCGATTTAAAGATATTTTCTGCTTTAATAAATCTTATTCCTGCATTTGCCATTTCTCTTCCTTCTGTCGAAGGCGTTGAACCCTTAGAAATTATTTTAGCTAAAAACTTTAAGCGTTTTAAATTCCAATGGCTAGGCATATTTGAAAGCCAGTCAATATCGGTTTCTTTAAGTTCAATATCTGGATTTATTCCTTTTGTAAATGCTGTATCAATCACATCTTTTTTTGTTTCTTCCAACAACTCAATCAACCTTTCCTTATTCCGAATAAACTTGTCTATTTCGTTATTCTTTTTGTCTAGGTATTCGACAATGCTGTTTTGAATATCTAAAGGCGGAACAATGCTATACATCCGTTTAAAATGCGTAAAACGGCAAGGTAAAAAATGCTCGCCTATTCCATACACATTTCGCCAAATATAATTTTTATAATACGCTGTTCTAAATACATAATGAAAAAACCTAGGATTAATTTCATTATTTTTTCTTGGTTTTAAAATAGTATAAACAGTGCTTACAATGCCTTCGTATATAGAATAGCCTACTGCGCCTTTTCTAAACTCCATTCCGTAAGCAATATCGCCAACTCTTACAATTTTATAGTTTGATTTATCTGGACTTGAAATGTCCTTTTTATTCATGTCTGATTGTTTAACGACACCTTTTGAAATACTGATAGACAATAATTCATAATCTTCTTTCCCACGCTCAATCCGCTCCTGAAAAATAGCAATATTCGGCAATAACCGCCAATCCTCAGGCAGTTGATTGACATAATCATAAACAATCGGATTATATTTATTATAGGGTTTTAAATTCGCCATTATTCCCGTAACTCCATTAATAATTCAGGATGCTGATCCAACAAACGCAATAACTTAACCAATGCCAACGGCGGTTTAGTTTTGCCCGTTTCATAACGCGAAAACGCATTCACGCCACCGCCAAACAATTCAGCCGCTTCCTGTTGCCCTAAATTAAGCTTTTTACGCACGCGACCAATAAAATCAGGGTTCACAATAGCGGCGTTTATTTGTTTGTTAAAATTCAACATAGCGGCACTCACACGCTGTGATTCTTGCGTATTCAAAAGCACTTCATCACAGGCAGGACAATAATCGCCTGTTACCGCTTCAATGATTGTCGATTCACCTTTGTAGGTATAAGGCATATCGCGGGTATCCGTGATTAACTCAACTGCGCCACACGCTAAACATTTCATGGTTATAACTCCTTAAAATCGAGTTTAATCGCTTTAAAACAGCTAAAGCTGTTTTATTCCGTTAAGTTCATCGTAATTAGTCGGATGTATTAAAACACGTCATTCTGGCAGGGATGCCAGAATCCAGTCACAGGGATGTGTTCAATGTAATGCCATCCTTGGCACTGGATTCCAGCATCCATGCTGGAATGACGATGGATAAATAGACACGCCGACTTTTTGTTAAGAACTTAGTCATTCACTATTGCTTTTAAAATACCGTCAGTTTCCTTTTCCAGTGCGAATATTTCAGCCGTTATATCTTCGAGACTACGCGGCGGTACATAATTATAAAAATAACGGGTAAAGGATATTTCATAACCTTTTATGGTTTTGGTTTCATCAATCCACGCATCGGGGATATGTTGCAATACTTCGCGCTGAAAATAATCCTGAATAGCTTGGTCTAGCGGCACATTTTCAGTGTCTCTTAAATCACTGTCGGCTTCATAAAGAATCGTGCCATTTTTTTCAGTTTTCTTAATCACAGGTTCAGCGGCTTCATTTTTCCAAGTAATCGCGTCTAACATACTTTTCAGTTCTTTGGTATCAAGCTCTAATTTCAACGCTTTAATGGTTTTATTCAGCAATGGCACAAAGGCGTTGTAATCATTAAACACTTGCTCGCCTACTGTGTCTGCTAATGTCTGCGCCGCTTGCATTAATGTTAAGCGGTTTTTCCACTGCACTGCGCTGAACAATTTAGTTTTATCGGCGGGTTTTAGTTTTAGCTCATGTTTGTGTAAATGGGCTTCAATCTTGGCGTGGTATTTTGCGAGGTCTTGATATAAATCATCCCCAAACTGCGTGTAAGCCCATACCATTTCTTCATAAATGCTTTTGTCAAAACGCAAACTGGCAATGGCTTCGGGGGTAAATTGTGCGGAAAGACGCAGCGGTCTATCGACGGTTATTTTGTGATAGCCAAAATAGTCATTAGGGTAAATTTTAGAAATATCGTTTTCTATGAAGTCCATGTACAACTGAGTAATTTCATCAATTTGGGCAGGCTTCATTTCACAGTTTTTCTGCCCTAAGTTTTTACGCAATTTTTCATACATTTCCATTGCGTTAATTAACTGCACTTTGCCTTTGCGGTTTTCGGTTTTGCGATTGGATACAATCCAGATATAAGTGGGAATGCCTGTGTTGTAGAAGATGTTTTTCGGCAAGGCGATAATACATTCCAGCCAATCATTTTCAATTATGTGTTTGCGGATTTCACTTTCACCGCCGCCTGCATCGCCTGTAAACAACGCCGACCCATTGTGAACGGTGGCAATGCGGCTGCCTAATTCGGTGTTGTGTTTCATTTTGCTAACCATGTTCATCAGGAATAATAATTGTCCGTCTGAAATGGAAGGCAAGCCAATTTGAAAACGCGGGTCTTTGATGTGTTGACTGCCTTTTTTGCCTCTATCGGTGACAATGGCTTCTTCATCTATTTTCCACGTCTTGCCATAAGGCGGATTGGAGAGCATAAAATCAAATTGTTTTTCTGGAAAGCCATCTTTCGCCAGTGTTGAACCGTAGGCGATATTTTCAGTTTTTTCACCTTTAATCAACATATCGCTGGTGCATATTGCATAGGTTTCAGGATTGACTTCCTGCCCATACAGCATGAACTCGGCTTTGTGGTGTGTAAGTTGCAAGGCAAAATGCTCTGCTTCGGTGAGCATTCCACCACTGCCACAAGCAGGATCGTAGATGAGATACGCGCCCTTTTTTATGTGGTCTTTAACAGGGGTGAACAAAATATGCGTCATTAATTTAATGATTTCACGCGGAGTAAAATGTTCACCCGCTTCTTCGTTGTTGTCTTCGTTAAATTTGCGTATTAGTTCTTCAAATACATAACCCATGCCTAAGTTAGTCAAAGGCGGTAGGAGGTCGCCCTTGCTGTTGCTGGCTTCGTTGGTGCTAAGGTTGATGTCTTTGTCACACAGTTTTTCAATCAGCAAGTGGGTTAAACCCGCTTCTTTCAGCGTTTCTAATTGGTTACGCAGTTTAAATTTGCTGATAATTTCCTGTACGTTTGGGCTATAACCATCGAGATAGGCTTCTAAATTGCTGTCTATGTTGTCTACATCATTGAGCAAGGTTTCAAAGGTGTAACGTGAATTATTCCAAAAGCTATAGCCCGATTGACTTTGTAATGCCGTTTTATCATCCATATTGTTTTCAATTAGGAAGTTGTTGGCGGCTAATACTTTTTCTTTGGTTGGCACTAATAAAACATCCAAACGCCTTAACACGGTGAACGGCAGAATAATGTCGCGGTATTTTCCTCTAACGAAAACATCACGCAGTACATCATCGGCAACGCTCCAAATAAAACTAACGATTTGATTATGGATTTTTGGGTTCATTGAGTGTAATTAAAGTTTGGTTAAAATAAAGGACGGGCAGGTATGTAGTTAGTCTGCATGATTTGTTTTTGTTGAATCAGGTAGTTCTCATAATGGTGAGAGAGGCAGTTAAAGCAGGGCAAGAGCCTCTAAACAGTGATGATAATGCGCCGAACCACGGTCTGGCATTAATTTTAAATTGGGCAATACTAAACCATAACGGATGTCGGCGCGTTCAGCATCAATGACCCAGCGACACAGACAACTTAAACGTTCTTCGACATTGTGTCCTGCGGCGTAGTTGTAATCTAGCCACACCTCAGCAGCTGTACCTGTGCCGCTGTATTGTTTGCTGTATAAACCTTGTCCTTTGGCAAAGGCTTTCCAGTGTATATGTCGAATAGAATCACCCGCTTGGTATTCTTGTAAGCCGTAAAAATCATCCGCGCCTTTATGGTTCATGCCCAGTTCGGTATCATCGGACGGAGTTTCTGGAAAGGGCAATTCTAGCGTGGATGGTTTGGGATAAACGAGGGTTTTCATCGTAAAACGTAACGGCGACCACGCATGAAAAATGCCTAAAGGATAAGTGCTGAATACGGTGATTGTTCCCGCGTTATGCCAGCCTCTGGTTTGCGTGAGTTCGTATAGAGTCTGCGTTGTTTTGCCGTCCGCTGGTAGCGTAAAACTGTGCGGTTTGGTCAATTTAATCTGTAAATGTGGACGGTCAATCGCATTAGGGTTATGAATATGAAGGGTAAAACCAGCGGCTTCACCTGCAAACACGGCATTGCTTTGACCTGCGTGTATTACCAGCCCTGCTAGGGATTTAAAGGTGTGCAGTATGGTAATGAAAAATACACTGGCAAGTAAGAAAGTCAGTAAATAGGCGAGGTTGTTGTTATAAACAAAAGCAATCAGCAATAGGATGATAATGAGTAACAGCAAGCCTAAGCCGCGTCGTGTCGGCAAAATAAAAATTCGACGATGACTAAGGGTGATAGCGTCATCGTTCACTGGTTTTTCACCCGCTATAAATCGACTGCGTTGAAAGCGTTGTTTTAGATTCAAAGGGCGGCTACTTTATTAAGAATGGGGGCGACAATGGCTTCTGAATTGTTATGACCTGAGCGTAAACGATGTCCTGCTACTGCGGGTAATACCGCTTGTATATCTTCTGGAATGACTGCATCCCGTTGATCTAAAAACGCCCACGCTTTTGCGGCACTGAGTAGTGCTAAACCCGCTCTAGGCGATAGTCCGCAATGATAGTCGGCTGACTCGCGGGTAAAATTAATAATTGCCTGACAATAATCCAACAAGGCATCGGAGGCATGCACTTGAGTGACTAAGCTCTGCATTTTTTGTAATTGTTCGGGTGGTAATTGTACGGGTAACGATTCAATTAATGTGTGACGGCTTTGACCTGTCAATAAGGCTCTTTCTGCTTTAGGATCGGGATAACCTAATTCAATACGCATTAAAAACCGATCTAACTGCGACTCAGGTAATGGAAATGTACCGATTTGATGGGAAGGGTTTTGCGTAGCGATGACAAAAAAAGGAGTTGGCAGCGGGTAAGTTTTGCCTTCAATGGTGACTTGATATTCTTCCATTGCTTCTAACAAGGCACTTTGTGCTTTGGGCGTGGCGCGGTTAATTTCATCCGCTAAAATCATTTGATTAAAAATAGACCCTGAATGAAAGGTAAATTCGTGACTTTTACTATCAAATACAGATGAACCTAAAATGTCAGCGGGTAAGATGTCACTGGTAAATTGAATGCGCTGATAATGTAGCCCCAATAATTTTGCTAAGGTATGCGATAGCGTCGTTTTGCCAACCCCAGGAATATCTTCAATTAACAAATGCCCTCGTGCCAGTAAACAGCAAAGCGCGAGGCGAATTTTATGTTCTTTACCCAGAATGATTTGATTAGCTGACTCAAGTAGTTGATGTGTATATTTTTGCATGGCGTGATGGTAGGATGCTGGGTTATGAAAACATCAATAGTGTAGGCGATAGTATAAAACAAACGCCTTATTATGAGTAAATATAGGAGTGATGATGAGTAACTTTGAAGAAGTAAAGCTGGTACTGTGTGAAATGTTGGAAGAACTGGATGAACGCCTCGCAAAAATTACCGATGATGTTAGGCATACTGATGAACCTGTCGAAAAAGATTTTTCTGAACAGGCAACGCAAAATGAAAATAATGAAGTTCAGGATTATTTAGGTAATTCAGCCAGAACAGAAATCGCTATGATTAAACAAGCTCTGACTCGAATAGACAAGGGTGAATACGGGGTTTGTCAGGTGTGCGGTGAGCCGATTAATATCGAACGCTTGAAGGTCATCCCTTATTCTAATATGTGCGTTAAATGTGCGAGTGTGGCTTCGCATTAAACGACGTGCTTAATCAATACAAAGGAATTTTATGATGCGTAAAAAAAAATCAGGCTTGCACACACTAGGTTATGCACTTTTTTTATGTTTGTTTACTGTTGGCGTATGCGCTGAAACCAGTATTGCTATATTGGACTTTGAATTAAGTGATGTAACAATGGCACCTAAAATTCCTGCTGAAATTGAAAGAACGGCGAGTATAAAGGCTATGCTAGAAGGTGAATTAAAAAGAGCGGGCTATAAAATTATTTCTATTGACTTAAATGCTCAACACGAAGCCAACAGCGGTTTTGGCTATCTTTTTGACCACAACGATGTTGCCGCAGAATTAGGTAAGAAAGTAGGGGCTGATTATGTATTAGTTGGCAGACTACATAAACCCAGTTTTTTATTTGCTTATCTAATGGGGCATTTAGTTAAGACGGGTAGCGGTGGGCTGATAGAAAATTATGTGGTGGAAACAAAAGGCGGGGATAAAAAATTAACGCTAAAAGCGGTTGAAACATTTGCATCCAATATGGATAAAAACTTGGATAACATTTATACACCACCCCCTCCTATCAGAACGCCACGGTAACGTGGAGCGTGAAACTCATCGTATCAAAACTGATTATGATGAGTTTCAGTTATCTTCAGTTATTCTACGATGCAGCCAAGACAAGTGCTAAGCCATGTTTATAACACTGGTTAGCACTGTCTTTATCGCCTTGTTCCGACATTAAATCACCCAGTAACTGATAGGCTTGAACCGTTGGCATAGCAGTGATGCTTTGTGTCAGATAGGTTTTAGCTTTTTCAACATCGTTGCATTTGCTGCTCAGTTTACCTAATACCGTTAATAACAAGGCATTTTCTGGGTGAAATTGCAGCCACAACTCCGCCATTTTGCGTTGTTTTTCGACATCATTAGAGGGAATATCGCCGTACAATTTCAGCAGATTTTCATCCCAGTTCAGCGATAAAGTTTTGGTCAACTCATTTTCAATTTTTGCCCCTGCACCGACATTGAACATGACGGTAAAATACACGGTCAGTACGCCGTGCATATTTTTGATGTATTTAGGGACTTCTGCCCATAGGAGTTCAATTTTTTCCACATCGCCTTGTTCGGCAGTCTGCTTTAATAATTCACAAAATACTTCGGCTTCCAGCAGTTTTACTTCGGCTTCCATCAGCACTTTATTTTTATGCAGCGAGGGAATCAGTTTTTGTACGCCTTCCCAATCGCCCAAATGCTGGTAGGTTTGATGTAATAATTTTAAAACCCCTGCATGAGCGGGGTCGATTGAATGCAGTTGTGTGAGTGTATTTAACGCTTGTTCAAATTCTTTGCCAGATAAATGTAGCTCTGCTTGGGTTAAGCCGATTACTACGCTGGAATCAGGGGCTTTATTAGCGGCTTGTTGCAGGTATTCATCCCTTTTGTCCAATGCACCGCGTGCCTGTGCGGCTCTGGCGGCAGACAAATAGTGAATCAACGGTGCGCCACTGTGCGGCGCGTGTTTAATCAGGACGTTTTCCGCCCGTTCAAAATTACCTTCCGCTGAATCGACTAAGCCGGCAATCAGGGCTTCTTGTGAGCGGTTGAATTTAATATTGATACCACGACGTTTTAATTGTCCAGGGATTCGATATAACCAACCGAGTAATCTGAACAATACATACAGAATAAAAAAACCAATCACCAACTGCATCGTAAAATCGACCAGTGTTTTTTCTAAAGACCAATGCCCCATGCCAATAATCACATAACCGGGATTTTCTAAACCAGTCATCCATTGGTAAGCAAAAAAAATGGCAACGATAACGCCAAGAAAGGGAGCTAAAAAATAAAGTAGTTTTTTCATTATTGTATTCTTAACTTATCGCTTTGCAGGTGCTGCCTTAGTAGCGGGCGTTGGTTTGGTTGGTTTTACTGCATCAACAGGCTTTGTAGTTTCAACAGGTTTTGTTTCTTCGGCAGGTTTTACAGGCTCCGCAGGTTTCGTTTCTTCGGCAGGTTTTACGACCTCAACAGGTTTGGTCACTTCAGCCGATTTTTTAGCTTCAGTTTGCGCAGGTTGAATTTCCGCCTTGTCCGCTTCTATACGCAATTTACTAATATCTTTGAGCATTTTTAACGACAGGCTAATATCAGGAAAATCACCGTGAATTTTAATGGCACTGTATTTATCCAGTTCAGCGATAAAGTTGCTACTTGCCGTATTTTTAGTGAAATGCTGTTCAATCCATTTTTTGGCATCTGCCAGAGTCGATTGAAACAGCACTTCATTATGCTGAACCAGTGCCAGTTGTGCCATTTCCAGCTTTACTCGCAGTTGTTCATAAATAAATTTCGCTTCTTCGGCGGTTAATATTTCTTCAATCGGCTGTTCTGAGTATTTAACGCCCAAGCTATCCAATATTCCTTTATCTTCACTGGTGTTCTCTTTAGGCGCGGCAACAGGGGCTTTACCTGCAAAAGGCAGTAACAAAGTCAATTGGTCAACGTGGTCTTGTTGTGACTGAATAGCCACATAAATACCGATAATATCGGGAACGCTAATGTTTTTGATAATAGTGATTTCTTCGGCAATTTTTTCGCGGACTTTGATCACGCCAGTGTCGCCGCTTTCTCTTAACCGTTGGTCGGCGGCTTCCAGTGCTTCCAGCGTGGTATGCGTATCGCCGATTAAATGCAGACGTTCGTTAGCGACGCTTAAGAGATATTCCGCATCGGCAATCAACCAGTCACCGCGTGTTTTGCCTAATTGACGTTGTATTTGTTGAATGGAGGCGTTGAGTTCTTTTTGGGTAGACTGGAGTTTTTCTTCGTGTAATTGCGAGAAATCGGCGAGCGTTTTGTTGAAATGCTCATCTTTACTGGATACTTCTCTGGAGACATTGGCGAGTTGTGACTGAATGGCGGTGAGTTGTGCCTGATAGTCGCTCAGTTGCTTGGACATTTCGCCCTTTACTTCGCCGCCTAAATCTTTTTGCTGATCACGCAGTCCCTGTAATAAATAAAAACCCGCCCCTGCGAGTCCGATAATAATGAGCAGAATAATAATGCCAAACCAGAATCCACTGCGTGACCTGTGAGCTTTTCTATCATCGCTTAGGTCGTGTGCTTGTTTTTCGTTCAATTCGGTCACGCTATTCCCCTGTTACTCTGGTTTACTGTTTGAAGAATTGCTTCGTCTGAAGGGCTGTCTGCCACGGCAATTCGTTTAAATCCCAACTCGGTAGCCAATTGCTTAATTCTATCACTAACAACGATTAGCGGTAAGCTAAACAACGGCTGATGATGCGCCACATCCAGCATAATCAATAGGTTTTGCAGCACTTCACCACTGGTTGCGGTGATAACGTCTAATTGGTGTTGTTCCAGCAATGCACTAACATGAGCATTATTCGTGCTGGGTATTATTCTTTTATACACATTCAAATACTGAACATCCGCGCCGCGCTCACGCAGGGTATCGGCTAATTCGTCACGCCCGCCTTCACCTCGCACGATGAGAATGCGTTGCCCTTGTAAGGCTTGCATTGCGGGTGCAGCTAACAATGCTTCACTGTTATAAGGTTGTTCAGGGATTAAATCAACGGGTATCGCCGCTGTTACCAGTGCATTAGCGGTTGCTTTGCCGATTGCGGCAATATGTCGCGCTTTTACTTGGGGTATTTTGCCATCATTCGCCTTGAGTGCAAAATTTACCGCGTTGCTACTGATAAAAATAAGCCAGTGAAACAAATCCAAACCTGACAAGGTTTTTTGTATTGCCAAGCGATTGTCACCATCCGCAATTGCCAATGTGGGAAACCGTACCGCAATCCCGCCTTGTTGTTCAATCAAACGACACAGGTTTTCCGCCTGATGCGCGGGGCGCGTCACTAACACTCGCGCCCCATTCAAGCCTGTCATTGTGCATACAACGCGTGCAGAATTTTATCAGCACCTTGTGACAACAAATCTTCTGCAATCCATTGTCCCAGCAGTTGCGCATCATCGACTGCCGCTGAGCGTTCGCTGCGATACAACACACTGCCATCGGGATTGCCCACCAAACCGCGCATAAACAACTGATTGTTTTTCAGTTCCGCAAACCCTGCAATGGGGACTTGGCAGCCGCCATTCAAGCGGGCATTCATCGCCCGTTCCGCCCGAACACACAAGCCCGTGTCATTGTCATGCAACGCGCTTAAGAGTGTATTAATTTCAGCATCATCAATGCGGCATTCAATACCGATTGCGCCCTGTCCACAGGCGGGTAAACTCACCTCAGCAGGTAAGCATTGGGTAATACGCTCTGCCATACCCAAGCGTTTCAAGCCCGCAGAAGCCAAAATAATCGCATCATAATCACCTGCGTCCAGCTTGGCTAAACGGGTATTCACATTACCGCGCAAGGAAATAATGTCCGCATTCGGGAAACGTTCTTTAATCTGACATTGACGACGTAAACTGGACGTGCCGATTCGGGCATTTTCAGGCAATTCCGCAAACGACGCATAGTGATTGGAAACAAACGCATCCGTCGGATCTTCGCGTTGTAAAATTGTCGCTAAATGCAAACCTTCTGGAAATTCAACAGGCACATCTTTCATCGAATGCACCGCAATATCCGCCACGCCTTCCAGCATACCCTGTTCCAATTCTTTGACAAACAAACCCTTGCCGCCGATTTTAGCCAACGGTGCGTCGAGAATTTTATCGCCGCGCGTCACCATTTTGACCAGTTCAGTTTTTACCTGAGGAAATAGCTGTTCCAACCGCGCAGCAACGTGTTCCGCCTGCCACAACGCTAAAGGACTTTGCCGTGTTGCGATACGAATAATTTTTTCAGCCAAAACGAATCCTATTTATCAACTATAAAAATATCGGCATTGTACTCTTAATTGGGCTAACGGTCTGTTGGTAGCGGTTAAAAAAATTTGCAACTGGGTGTAGAATTTAGCAAGAAACAGCGGAGATACACCATGACAGCAAATATTAGCGACATTGAACTAGGCATAGAATTTATCAGCTCAGACTTTACGGGAGATGGCGAAGCCTTTTTATCGGTAGCAACAGGGGAAGTTTTTTATCGTTCTGAATACATCGATGAAGAAAACCCACTGCCTAACGATATTGACGACCAAAGCAAATACCTCCCACTACCGCATAAAAGAGATTTGGATTTAGGCGCGGTATTAGTTTTTGATTTTGTCGAACAACAACGACCCGATGAATACGCAGAAATACGGGCGATGTTTAGAAAAAAGGGAGCTTATCGCCGATTCAGTGATTGGTTGGATAGACATAATCTTTTGGATGACTGGTATCGCTTTAAAAATGAAA
>JAUYBJ010000016.1 GCA_030693155.1 Methylococcales bacterium | reverse complement strand
TGCTTGTTGGCCTAAAGCCATTAAGGTTGCACCTGCGAAAAGTTTCTTTATTTTGTTCACGGAGCAGACTCCTCGTCAGTAGTTATAAACTCTTGTTGCTTTATATCATATCGTTGCGTAATTACACCCGTAGTAAATCTGAGTGATTTCCTTTTACTTTAATAATAATTGGCACAAATAAACTCAGAGATTTTAACTCATGACGCCACGCTATGCCAGTTGTGCTTGTCTTAGATTATATTTAACATAAAAAAAAAGGCGTGTGAATCAAGCAATTCACACGCCTTTTTTATAAAGAAAGTGAGTAGTTAGCTATTCAGCGCATCAGCATAAGCCATATCAAAGTTAGGGATATGATTATCCAGCCAGCCTTTAACTAACTGACCGACCTCTTCAGTCACTTCTGCCTCATCTGCATGAAATTTTGCTTGCAGACCTCCGCAAATGCCGATTAAAGCCTCATGTTCGGCTTTATGGCGGTCATAACCTGCGTAGTTTTTTGCAATCATTTCTTTTTCTTCATGGGCAAAATGATCGACAACGTAAGCAATCAAATCATCCAGCTGTGCGCCTATCGCAGAACGTTCTGCGCCACCTGTTGCCAAATCATATAATTTATTCAATTTATCAAACAAAATTTGGTGTTCTTCATCCGCAAAACCAACATTAGTGCCGTATTGACTTGCTGTCCAAGTAATTAAAGCCATTGTTAAACTCCTCATTAGATTATTTTGATGATTAATGACACACATCAATCGTTTTTGATTGCTGATTATCTGATTGCCAAATAACCATATAAATTATGTGATATATGGATTATCAAGTCAATTTTAGTGTGGTTTTTAAAAAATCAGGATTAATTTGGCTGCTGTCTGCTTCTGGATGAGCTGATAAATGTTGTTGAACATCAGGCGGGAAACGCAATACGGTTAATTTTGCCGTCTGAAAATTCAAATGCCATTGCGTTGCCGTTAGTGCGTGTGCTGCCGTCCTGAGTGGTAACGCCTCGGCATACATCAAACCTTACGCCGTTTGTTATAGGGCGAATCAAGTGGCTGCATAACAATTTGTCCTGTTTTATTTTTCCAGCCGTATCCCTAATTTGGTATGCTATTTTCAACGCGGCATTTGGGTAGTAGGTTATAATGTGCGCGTTAATCGCACAAAAAGCTGGTTGATAGACTTAATTGTGGAAGCTGTTTTTCGCACGTTAGACTTTAATATAATATACCGTTATGTTTATTTACTTTTTTAGATTCAATAGCAAAGACTCCAAGGAAAATGAAAAATGAGTGTGCTGGATGAGTTAAGAAAAAAAGCCGATGAGAAAAAAGCGGCGGAACAGCAGCAAGCTATTTCTGACGAGCAGTTAGAGCAGGTTTATCAGTCGAAAATCTTACCCAAGATGCAGTTGATTTTTGATGGCTTTCAAGAAACCATTAATTATTTGAATTTTCTGGAAGAGCCTATTCAGGTAGATAATTATTGCCAGAAATATCCGCAATTCGGCATTCTGTCGCACGCGCATTATAAAATTAATACGGATGGACGCATTGGTCTTGCTGATTACAATCGCATCATGCAGATTAATGTCAGTTTTTTTTGTGAAGCTAAGGGCGATTTCAGCTATCGCTTGGAATCAGAGCCGTTAATCGACAAAGAAATCAACTTTTTGCAGGCTAAAAAACTGTTTTTTGACTGGAAACACCAGACCATTGTCGGCACACCTTGCACGCTGTTTACCATACAACGCAAAATTCCTGTTATGTTTCGCGTTGAGGTTGATTTCAAGCATTCGCTGTTCAAAGTGGCGATTAAAAATCATGATGATCTTCAGTCATTTGCCAAGACCTTTTCGCCTGAACAAGTGGATCATGATTTTTTAGATGCGTTGCTCAGCTATTTTCTGCGCAAAGATAATCGCTTCGTCAAGGTTGATGATATTCCTCTTGAATATAAAAATGCCATTAAAGCCGCTGTGCAGAGTAAGGCAGCTATTTATCAGAAACAATTCGGTCACACATCCGCAGTGGACGAAGAATCAGATACACCTAAAAAGAATATTATCGAATCGTTGTTTTCCAAATTCCACAAGAAAAGCTGATTCATTACTTGACCAGTATTGATTGAATCGTTGCTTTTACCCGCTCCACACTCAGTGTATCCAAGCAATCACTACGGCTTTTCTGGTGTCTGTCACAGCCTTCTAAATGGCAGGGTACACAGGATTTTTCGCCTTGCAGTAAATAGACGTTATTCACTGTCTGACTGCCGATTTTTTGGAATGGATTGCTGTTCTGTGCAAAACGGTATGGCCAAGGCGACCATTTGACAGGATTGGTCGGGCCATAGAGTGCGATAACAGGAACGCCTGTTGCCGCCGCCAAATGCGTGATACCCGTGTCAGGGCCTATATATAAAGTTGCATGAGATAATAACTCGGTCAATTGCGCTAACGATACTTGCCCTGCCAGATTCAGCGTATCGTCGGGTAACTGCTGGGCAATATTCGCAATATAATCCACTTCTTCCTGTGCCGCACCGCCTGTCAGTACCAGTCGTAAACCACGTTGCTGCAAATAATGTCCAATTTCTATCCAGCCTGCTACCGTCCATTGTTTGTATGTCCATTGCGGATGCGTATGTAATACCGCGTAAGCTTTATCGCCCACTAATTGTTTTACTGCTTGGTTGTTCTGCGTTTGCGGCGGCACTAATTCAAAACACGGCGGCACATTGATTAATGCCAGTATTTTTAAATGTTGCAACACCGTATGCGTGTCGTGGTCGTCAAATTCCAGCCAACGGTGCAGAAAAAACCGTTTCCACCAACCCGTATCAGGTTTAGGTGGTACGACACCCAGTCGGCGTGATGAAGCAAACAAGCTGTATAAAAAAGGGCGGTCACCTGATTGTGTGGTAATGGCTAAATCATAACGTCTGCCTAATTGCCGAAATAATCGCCAGTTATCGGCAAACTTGGCTTTGCTGGGTACGGTAATAAGCTGATTAATATCAGGATTACCTTCTAACATAGCCGTGGTATTGGCATACACCAACATATCCAGCTCAGCATCGGGATAAGCCTGCCGTAATGAGTGTATTAACGGCGTAGTGAGTAACACGTCGCCCAGATAACGCATGGCGATGACTAAAATTTTGCGTGGTTTGCTCATACGATGAAATTAATGCTCATGTTCATGATGGTTACTTTCGCTTGCAGGTTGCGAGGGAACAAACTCAACCGCCGTGCCATATTTATAAACCATCAAGCCGCCTAAATCCGCCGTCAGTGCCAGCAGCACACACATCAATCCTGACAGAATAAGAAAAAAGGTATTTGCCCCGCCTGACATTGATGCGCCTTTTTTTAGCCGCCACAAAGACAGTATGACTGCCAGCGTCAACACAGATATGCCCAAACTTTCATGCCGCTCCATAATGGCATGAACAACATCATTATGTTGCACCGAATAAGCCGCCGACAAACCCGCAATCACAGTAAAAACCGCCCCAACTGCGCCAAAATACAATAAATAGCTGGCAACTTCACGCCATTGCGGTTTTTTTGCCAGACAAGCGACGACATCGAATAGCAAAAAAACGAATAAAAAGGCAATTGGAAAATGCACTAGCAACGGGTGAATATTATTCATATTCGTCAGCGCGGGCATCAATGTATTAAAAAATCCACCCCAACCCGAAGCCGTTAAACCTTCAAAAAAAGCCAGTAATCCTGTTAGCATCTCCAGCAGACCGCCGCCACTATCGGCATTACCATGAACTTGCCACGTTAAAAAATTATTCATACTCATCACCTTAAGGGTTGGTAAAAGAAAACAGTAATTAATCAAACCGCCGTGCATTGTCAGGCAATTTATCAAACACAGGGTGTTTGGCAATGCCGTACTGCTCAGGATAATACACTGCACCTAAATATAAACCATCGGGCGGTGCAGTCACACCACCGAGCTGACGGCTTTTAACATGAAGCAAATCCTGCGTCCATTCAACAGGCTGTTTACCCGCGCCGATAGCCATTAGCACGCCTGCAATATTGCGCACCATGTGGTGCAAAAAGGCATTGGCAGAAATATCAATGATGACTTTGTCGCCGTCTCGATGCACATCAATAAAATACATCAACCGACACGGACTTTTAGACTGACAACCTTGCGCACGAAACGAGGAAAAATCATGCTGCCCAATCAACACCTGTGCGGCGTGGTGCATTTTTTCTGCATCCAGCGGCGAGGAATGCCACGTTACCTGATTACGCAATAATGCCGGTTTAATCGGGCGATTTAAAATCACATAACGGTAAAAACGCGCAATCGCACTGTAACGCGCATGAAAATCACCGATAGCGGGTTGCACCCAAGTAATGCGTACATCAGCGGGTAAAAAACTGTTGCCGCCCAATAACCACTCTTTCAGCTCGCGCGTGGTGGTGGTATCAAAATGCACCACTTGTTCCAGCGCGTGTACGCCCGTATCGGTGCGTCCTGCACACTGCACGGTGACAGGATGATTAGCGATTTTACTCAACGCCTGTTCCAATACCTGCTGAATATTGCGGTGTTGCTTTTGCCATTGCCAACCATAAAAACCGCTGCCATCGTATTCAATCCCCAACACCATACGGGTTTTATTCATGACTATAAACTCTCATACCTACCTTAACTCGATTAAATAAATCCACCATATCGGCATTATACAAGCGAATACAGCCGTGCGACTCGGCTTGTCCGTTCATCAGTTCATCGGGGCAGCCGTGCAGATAAATATATCGCCACGTTGTATCGACCTGACCGTAACGATTTTTATGCGGCTCTAAACCGCCTAACCACAGAATGCGCGTTAAAATCCAATCGCGCTCTGGACATTGCGCGGCAAGTTCGGGCGTATAAATTTCACTTGTGGCGCGTCTGGCTTTGAACACGCTGTATAAAGGCAGACCCGCGCCGATTCTTGCCCGAATCCTGTGCCAACCTCTGGGGGTACAGCCACTGCCCATCAGTTCCCCCGCGCCATTTTTAGCGGTGGAAATGGGGTAGGTTTTTATGGCGTGTCCGTTTTCGATGATGGACAGTTGCTGGGTAGCGATGCAAATATCGAGGTAAGTATCAGGGGGCATGGAATTTTAGATGGCTTGTAGGTTCAAGCACTCGCTCCCAACCGACGACCTGCTGCAATATCATAAGGTCCGGTTGCTTTAACAAAATGAATGAAGCGTTCAGAAATATAAGAATCAGTGCGTTCGGATTTTTCTTCAAGTATCTGTAACAGCTTGATAAACCAATCAATGACATCAGCATCAAAAACGGGTTGTTGTGCAAAAGCAGGTGTCGTGTATTTTACAAAACTCTCTCTAATATCAGGATAATTTTCAAATAACATAGCACCAGTAGCCTGACCGCGTTCACCTGAGAATGTTTGCAAAAAACTGCCCGCAAAAATATGTCTGAAGATATGCTGTCCGCAAATTGCTTTTTGAACAGGGTCAATAATAGGTGAGTATTTTCCCATCAAAAACATTGCGCATTGAATCGCCGTAGTGAGTCCGGCAAAATAGACAAATTGATATTGAATTCCCAAGTCTTTGTATAGTAAGTCATAATACCGCTTGTTTGCATCCACGAAATGTGAATCATGCGCTGGATAATGTACAAAACAACCGTGTCCGGATGCGCTAAGGAAATCCCCCGTCGCTAATCTGCTTAATTCAAATAAGTCCTCTAATAAGGTAATACCATGAAAGGGAGTTGCCCTTAAAAATTGCAGGGCAGCTTCTAATGTGGTACGGCGAGAGGTGCTATACATGGTGATCCGTCCTGCAAAGCCATTCCATTGAGTCATTCTTTCTATGGCTGTTTGACCACGCATAGACGGTTGATTACTTTTAATCAGTTCGCCATTGCCAAAATCTACAAACGTTGTCCCTGCCTCCGCCGCATTTGCCGTCGGATTGTCCAACAGCGTTTTATAAGCATCGACAAAATACGTCGGCGACATCCAATCATCGTCCGCCATGATAGCGACAAACTCTACATTTTTTGACCAATCAAGCAGGTAATAAAAATTGTTTTGCGCACCTATATTTTTTTCATGGGATGCGACAAGCACATTTGGATTAATGCGATTGATGTCCTGTAAAAACAGGTGCTTTTCAGGATTTTCACTGTTATCCGCGATTAACACCGCCACCTCAGTACTGGCAACACCGACCATCGCGCCAATAATAGACCGCGCTGTCGGTGTCCATCTGAAGGTGGGTAGAAGAATTGCCAGTCGGACAGAGGAGGGTATTTCAGGAAATTGGTTCGCTTCGATTATGGATGGCTTATCGCTCATTTTAAATCTCATATTTTAAATTATGCAGGGTGGGCAACGTTTTTTTATCTGCCGATATTGTTGGTGTAATAATATTTGCAACTAAATGGTAATCTGTACGTCCTATGATTATCGCACATTATGGCGTTGTGCTAAATGCTGTTTCAATTGTTCTACCGTTAATGCTGGTTGAGTTTTATGGATTATTGCGTGGCAATTTGGACATACAGGAATTAGGTCTTTCACTGGGTCTAGTTGATATTCCTGGGCATCTCGAAAAACCCATAGTCATGGGATAATAATGATTAATTACCCATCAATTTATTACCTGCCATGATCAAAGAAAGTTTATTTGCCGCCGAAGAACGAGAAGCCAAGCTGAACAAGCTGGGTGATAGCTTGCAGCTCCTGGAAAAGCATGTTGATTTTGTAGCACTGGCGGCAGCGATTGACCGAGCGGCACCGCGTCCTGG
>JAUYBJ010000011.1 GCA_030693155.1 Methylococcales bacterium | reverse complement strand
CGGTCAATCGCTGCCGCCAGTGCTACAAAATCAACATGCTTTTCCAGGAGCTGCAAGCTATCACCCAGCTTGTTCAGCTTGGCTTCTCGTTCTTCGGCGGCAAATAAACTTTCTTTGATCATGGCTGGTAATACATCGATGGGTTATTAATCATTATTATCCCATGACTATGGGTTTTTCGAGATGCCCAGTTGTTATCTGCCTGTCAGAGACAATCAGAATTTAAGCCTATTAAATAAAGCTGGAAAAAATGCTGTTTACTGTGTCATCATTTAGAAACGAAAATTAACCAAGGTTAAAAATTATTCTTTTATGCGCCTATCTCCGCATCCATTATTTTTACTGTCTAGACAAATACTCAGTCCTGTAGTGGCTGTCAGCACCTTTTTTTTAGTCTGTGTGTTTAACCATGTTCAGCTTAGTGACAAAGAATTTGCATTTGCTATTATTATTTTTCTAATGGTTGCACGTTCGCTGAACGATATAGACGTTAATCTGTCCCGAAAAAATATTCCTACTCATATAGGTGGTTTAATTCTTCTGCGTTGGTTTATTCTGGTAGCGGTACTGATAGGACTTGGATACGCTACTGGCTTCTCAAGGTTGTTTAATCCCTACGTTTTACTACAGTGGGTTACCATCACGCCTCTTATTTTGATATTACTGCACCTAATGGTTCACGGTGTATTGTATAGTTTTTTTGTTTCAAAAGATTCATTCGACAAAGCAGTCATTGTTGGTGTCAATAAGATAAGTGTTGAGCTTGCTAAAAACTTGGTAGAGCAATCGAACTATGAAGTCATCTCACTAGGTTTTTTCGATGATCGTTGCAGAACGCGGTTACCTGATAATCAATCACTATTAGGTGAGATAAAAGATACTGCGCAATTTGTAAAAGATCAGAAAGTTAAAGTTGTCTTTGTTGCTTTACCCATGACGCTGCAAGATCGCGTTAATGATTTATTGGATAGCTTACGCGACACCACAGTGTCTATCTACTACCTGCCTAATGTCCTTATGGCTGACATGATTCAGTCGAGGTCTTTCGATATTGAAGGCGTTCCCCTGATTGCCTTGTGCGAAAGTCCGTTTACAGGGTCTAAAGCCATTATTAAACGTTTGTCTGATATAGTATTGTCTATCCTGATATTACTATTGATAAGCCCTGTATTATTGATATGCGCTATTGGCGTTAAATTAAGCTCTCCAGGGCCGATACTGTTTCGGCAACATCGCTATGGATTGGATGGCGAAGAAATTAACGTGTATAAATTTCGCAGTATGACCGTGTGTGAAAATGGTGCGACTGTGACACAAGCAACACGTAATGATGCTCGCATAACACCGTTCGGTAATTTCTTACGCCGAAAATCGTTAGATGAATTGCCGCAGTTTTTTAACGTATTACAAGGCAGAATGAGTATTGTAGGGCCGCGTCCCCATGCGGTTGCTCATAATGAGTTATATAGAAAACAAATTAGAGGTTATATGATTCGTCATAAAGTTAAGCCGGGCATTACGGGCTGGGCGCAAGTAAACGGCTCTCGCGGTGAAACTGATACCATCGACAAAATGGAAAAACGCATTGACTACGATCTTGATTATTTACGGAACTGGTCACTGGCTATGGACTTACTGATTATTCTTAAAACTGTAGGTGTTGTTATTAAAGATGAAAATGCTTATTAACGGGTATATGCGTATTTTTGCCATAGTGGCAATGGCTTTTTTTTGTATGGCAGGCGTGGTGCGGGCTGAGTATCTTATTGGCGCGGATGATGTACTGCAAATTAAAGTTTATGGCTATGATGATTTGACAACCTCAGTGCGCGTTTCCGAAAGTGGCCGCATTGTGTTTCCATTGATTGGCGAATTGCAGGTAGCGGGGAAAACAGAATTTGACACGGCTAGGGAAATCACCAAACGACTGGCACAAGGCGGGATTATTCAAAATGCCAACGTTGCCGTGATGATCTTTGAATATAAAAATCAACAAGTTTCGGTGCTTGGGCAGGTTAAAACCCCCGGGATTTATGTTTTAAAATCCAGAACCACATTATTGGATGTTATTGCGATGGCGGGCGGTATCGATACCTTAGGTGATAACCTCGCTGTCATTACCAAACATATCAATGACAAAGAAATCAAACAGGAAGTTGATTTGCGTACTGCGTTGGAATTATCTGGACATGGCCAACCGATTGTCATCGAAAAAGGCGATATTATTTATATTCCTAAAGCCCCCGTGTTTTATATTCATGGTGAAGTTCTACGAGCGGGCGGTTTCCGTCTTGAGCCCAACATGACTGTTTCTCAGGCAATATCATTAGGAGGAGGTCTAACACCACGCGGTACGTTTCGCGGTATTGTGATAGAACGCCGTGATGCCAATGGTGTTATCCAAACAATTGATGCTGAATTGTCTGATAAACTACTAAAAGATGATGTCGTCATCATTGACGAGCGGTTGTTTTGATATGAGTTTGCAACAGTTATTAATTATTTTCTGGGCGCGTAAGGGCTTGGTGGTTGCCTATTTATTAGTGGTTATGACAACCACTTTAGTATTGAGTTTGATAACACCGAAACAATACGCAGCCAGCACCTCATTGGTTTTAGATCAGCCAGGTATCAATCCTGTTACAGGAGCCCAACTGCCCACTCAGTTGACCGCAGGATATATGGCGACACAGACAGATATTATTAAAAGTCCTATGGTAGCCTTGGTTGCGGTCGATATTTTAAAATTGGCCGATGACAAGGATTTACAGGCGGATTTTAAGAAAGACAAAATGGGAGGCGGGGATTTTGCTCATTGGATGGCAGATGATTTGATGAAAAAACTGGAGGTGCTACCCTCGCGTGAAAGTAGCATCCTTAGTATTGGTTTTTCAGCAACAGATCCTGAATTTGCAGCAAAAGCAGCCAATGCTTTCGCGCAAGCCTATATTCGAGTCTCTAATGAGTTAAAGCGTCAACCCGCTAAACAAACCGCAGATTGGTTTGAGGAACAATTAAAGCAATTACGCGAACGTGTGGAAAAAGCGCGAGAAAAATTATCTGATTTTCAACAAAGTTACGGCATTATCGCAACGCCGAGTGAAAAAATTGATTTGGAAGATGCCAAGCTGACTGAGTTGTCTAATCAACTTGTTAGAAACCAACTGGAAACCGCCGATCTGGTATCGAAAAAAAACCTGTTGACACAGACATTGGTAAATCCAGAATCAATAAAGTCATTGCCTGAAATGCTAAATAGCCCAGTTTTGCAGGGGTTGAAGGCTAGTCTTTCAGCTGCGGAAGCCAAATTTGCGGATATATCTGTACACTTTGATCGTAATCATCCCCAGTATCGACAGGCATCAGCTGAAATAGTTAATTTAAAGGCGCAAATTAAAGCCGAAATGAATACCGTGTTGCACGGGTTTAATAGCCGTATTTTAGCGTCAAAAAATCGAGATGACAGTCTCACTAAAGCAGTTACGCAACAAAAAACTAAGGTGTTACAGTTCAAAAAACAACATAACGAAATTGAAACCCTGAAACGCGAGGCTGAAAATGCGCAGATTGCTTACGACGCGGTTAACCAGCGATCTATTCAGATGCGTATGGAAAGTGAGATAAGGCAATCGAACATCGCCGTGCTGGATGAGGCGGTAGTTCCTAAAGTAGCAGATAAGCCCAAAATAAAGTTGAATATGATTATTTCGGTTCTTTTGGGTACTATATTAGGTATAAGTGCCGCGCTGTTCGCAGAAATTATGGATCGGCGGGTACGCTCTGCCGCTGACATTACCGAGACACTGGACTTACCTGTTTTTGGTATTATTACAGCTTCTCGGCCTGTCAGAAAATTCCCCTGGTCTTATGGAGTGCGGTCGTGAAGCCATCAAAAATAGGTGATTTACTGGTTAAAAGCGGTAAAATCACTCGTGCTCAGGCAGAGAAAATTTTGCAATTGCAACAGCAGGAAGGATTACGATTTGGTGAGGCGGCCAAAGCGTCGGCGTTGATTAGCGAGGAAGATATTCAACAGGTATTATCGCAGCAATTTGATTTTTCGTTTATTACTGACAAGAATAGCAAATTAAGTCGTGAATTGATTGCCGCTTATGAGCCGTTTAGTCAGCAAGTAGAAATGTTGCGCACCATACGCAGTCAACTGGAGCTCCGTTGGTTTAGTGGCGAGAAAAAAACATTGGCAATAGTCAGTGCGACTAATGGAGAGGGGCGTAGTTATTTAGCCGCCAATTTAGCTATTGTGTTTTCTCAATTAGGCGAACGTACGTTATTAATTGACAGTGATTTGCGTCAACCACGCCAACATAAGTTATTTAATTTGAATAACGATCAAGGGTTGTCAAATTTTCTGGTGGATCGTGCGGATGCCACGGTGATTAAAGAAATACCTGAATTGCTTAATTTATCGGTATTAACAGCAGGAACGACTCCACCTAATCCTCTGGAGATTATCAGTCGTGGATTAGGTGCTTGTCTGGAAAAGCTGACTCCGCACTATGATGTGATTTTATTAGATACTCCTGCTGTATCACAAGGATCTGACGTACAACTATTAGCTCGAAATGCTGGTGGCGCAGTGATGTTGGCAAGACAACATGAAACACGACTTGCTGATATGGAATCCATGAAAACGTTCCTTGAAAAATCAGGCGTTATTTGTGTAGGCGCAATTATTAGCAATTTCTAACATCACGTTTCATTGAGTAAAGATGGCGTGGACATCATACCTTTTCAATGTCCAATAGATTATGGCAACACAATAGATGGGAAATATTCTAACGACTCAGGAAAAAACAAGATTAAGCGGTCACCAGATAGTTATTGCAGGTGGAATGTATTTGCTCATGAGTCAAAACATTTTAGCGGCGGCTTTATTTGAACATATCATTCAGCCTTATGTTGAAACACAGCTAACATACGATAGCAACTTGTTGCGATTGCCTGATAATTATACACCTGAAATGTCGGGCAACAAGGATACTCCCAGCTCTTTCATTAAACAAATCAGGGCTGGAGTCAGTACACGATGGCAAATAAGCCGCCAACAATTGATACTGGATGCCAGTATCAATCAAAATTGGTATTCCACATTTAATGAGCTTAATTACACAGGTCATCAGTTATTCGGTCAATGGAATTGGCAGGCAGGTTCGAGGTTGCGAGGTGAATTCAGTTATGACAGTCGTTTGACCTTGGGTAATTTTCAGGCACTGAATCGACTGGTGGCAAATAATTTGCAAAAAATGGATCGGTATATTGCTACAGGGAGATATGAAATTGTTCCCGACTGGTTTTTGCGCCTTGGTTATACTCGCGATGACTCCACTTTCCCATCAACTGCACTACAAGAAAATAATCTCACCGAACAAACGAAAGAGTTTGGTGTGCGTTATTTGAATAGCCTTAGTAATTCACTTGGTTTTTATCTGACCATAACAGATGGAAAATATCCTTTTCGTGATGCAAATTCAGAATTTGACAATGCGTATACTCGTACCAGTTATAACTTAGAAGGTACTTGGTATTACAGTGTAAAAACCCGCTTCAAAGGCGTAATAGGTTATACCTCTCAAGATTATCAGAATGTAAAAAGCCGTAATTTTTCTGGTGTAACGGCACAAGGTGATATTTTATGGGAAATAACGCGCAAATCAACATTGTTGTTAGAAGCATGGCGAGAGGTTTCTGAAGCAGGTAATTTAAGTTCCAGTTTTGTACTCAATCAGGGTGTCAGGCTAACGCCTACTTGGACATGGACAGAAACTCCGGGAATACAGGTTGAATTGCCTGTTTTTTATGAACAACGACTCGCTCTTGGAACAATTGGCGTTGTTAGTGCAGTCGCTGAGCAAAGCGATACCGCAATCATACGGCTCAATTTAAATTATGTCCCTACAACCAATATTAGAATGACAGCTTTTGCCGCTTATGAAAAACGCAATTCCAACTTCACGTTAAATTCTTATCAGGACCAATCGGTTGGACTTACCATGAGAGTTAGCTTCTAACTAACATTGAGAATTTAGTAAAATGACACGCTTCCTATCAATGTCTTTTTTTAAAACCTATGCACTATGGTTGCTGCTACCCATTCTCGGTGTTTTGTTTGGCAAGCTAGCGACCACTGCCAATCCAATGGTTATTGGTATGGGGGTATCTTCTTTTGCTGGCATAGCATTGCTCAGAAAACCAGATTGGAATGTTGAACTGGTCATTGTCTTGGGCTTGCTTGCAGGACTGATGCCTTTGTTCTTTGATGCCTTGGCTACCAAGGTGGTATGGGGCATTGCTATTTTAGGCTTCATGCTGTTATTTGCAGCATTCTATAGAGTCCTCACAACGCGGGGTCTTATAAAAACAACGCCTGCTTTTATTTGGGTTGCCTTGCTATTTTTTATTTATTCTCTTGTCGATAGCTTCTTGCAACTTTATTCAGCCAAGGAAGTTATTGGCGGTTTTAAGCGTTATTATCAGGTATGGGGTTTGATGTTCGGTCTGTGTTGGCTGAATTTCGACAAACATCATATTGATCGATGGCGCAATGTCGTTCTGATTATAGGTTTACTACAGGTTCCGTTTTGTCTATATGAACTGCTTTTTATTGTTCCTGACCTTGAAGGTTTGGTTGAGATTTATACACAATTGGTGCCTATTGATGTGGTAGCAGGGACATTCGGTGCGAGTAAGAACGGAGGAGGTAACAGTGCTGAAATGGCGATAGTGCTGATTATAATGTTCGGGTTTCTATTATCGCGCTACAAGTCCAATGTAACGACCGGCAAAGAATTCTTCACCGTTTCTTTAGTATTATTGTCACCTCTGGCAATGGGAGAAACTAAAATTATCATTATTTTTTTCCCGATGATGTTTGCTACGGTTTATCGTAAAGAATTAATTTCCCGACCGCATTATTTAATTGCAGCATTAATTTTTGGTAGCTTATTTACCGTTATTGCGGTGGGTGTCAATATGATGATGACTAAAATGACTTTGGATCAGTTAATTGATGACACCCTTAGATACAATGTTTATGAAGTCGGTTATGGTGGTTTGTACCTTAATCGCACCACAGTATTGAGTTTTTGGGCGCAACATCAGGGTCTGTCAGATCCTGTTTCTTTTTTATTCGGTAGCGGTTTAGGCAGTGCTCAGCCAGGAGATGCCGTATCACTGGGTGGACATCTTGATACCCGTTTTCTAAATTATGGCATTGGCTTTACTGGGGCGGGACTGTTGTTGTGGGAGTTGGGTATTTTTGGTGTCACATTGTTTTTGTTGATGATGGCAATGGCTTGGCGGTGTGCAAATCAGTTAATAGCACAAAGCGTTGATCCGATGGTTCGTGCAGATGCACTGGCTATTCAGGCAGGTCTGCTTTTATTTTCTTTTTACCCTCTTTATCTGAGTGCGCTATTCAGTGAATTTGGTTTTCAAGTAATATTTACTTTTATGCTGGGCTATTTGGCATGGATGTATAAACAACATAGTGAGTATAAATCATGAGTGATAACCCTTATTCCGGATCTGCCATTAAACGCGGTGCAGGGCATTTTATTGTCGGCAAAGGTCTATCTGCATTGCTGACGTTTGTTCTGTTACTGTGGTTGGTTCGCCTGTTATCAGTCACTGAGTATGCGGCATATATTACGTTATTGGCGGCGTTGGATGTTACCCTCATTTTTGCTAACGTCGGGCTTCCGTGGATGGATGCACGGTATTTACCTGAGTTTCGGCTTCATGCGTCTAAAGCGATGCTGAGTCGTTTTGTAGCGCAGCTAATACAATACCAACTAGGAGTTCTATTATTGCTGGCTGTGTCAGGATGGGGCTGTCTGGACTGGATTTTGGCAAAGTTGGAAATGGCAGCTTATGTACAAGCCGCGCAACTCTACATTTTTATATTGGTTGTCGATGGTATTGGTCGTCGTCTTCGGGAGAGTATTCTTACTAATCTGCTGCTGCAAAAGCTGATACAAATTAATCAGACGATTCGTAGTGTTGTGTTTCTTGGCGGGCTGGTTGTCTTATATTATCTCGGTGAAATAAATTTAACGTATGTAGTCGCTGCTGAACTGGTTGCTTCTATAGTGAGTGTATTACATGCACTGATAGGTTTATGGTGGCACTTGAAGGGTATTGATACGCTTGAAAAACCAGATTGGAAAATACCTAAGTGGTCAGTCATGTGGCGTATGGCACTCAATATGTATTTCAGTGAAATAATCACACAAGTCTATGGTGTACAAGTATTCACCTTGGTCATTCGTTATACTCTGGGTGAAGAGCCGACCGCTGTGTTTGGATTTTTGCGCAATCTTTATGGGCAAACAAGGAATTATCTCCCTGCCACATTGCTCTTTGGTTTGATACGCCCTAAATTAGTCGCTTCTTATGTTGGTGATGGTGGTATTGCTGAACTGACCCGTAATGCCAATATGGTGGGTAAAATAAGTCTTTTTATACTTATGCCGTTACTGGTCTTCAGCTGGCTGGCGGGCGAGGAGCTGGTTGCACTGTTAAGCGGCGGTAAATTTTTACATACAGGTTATTACTTTCCGGGCTTTCTGTCTTCGCTGATATTGTTAAGCCAGAGGCAAATATTAGAAACCGTGGCGATGGTGACGGGAAATAGCCATCTGTGTAATTATGGCGGATTGCTGGGGATAGTCACTTTGCCTATGGCGTACCTGTTAATAGAATGGGGCTTTCAGTTATGGGCTCCGATTATTGCTCTTTGGGTAGGCAGTATTCTTTACTGTAGTATCATCGTCAGAGGGATAGAGAGAAAAACCGCCTATCACGCCGACTTATCAGGGTACTATAAAATGCTCTTGGCGGCATTGCTGGCTTACTTGGCAAGTCAGATGATGATTGTTACAGGACAAAGCTGGATTTGGATTATCCTGTTGGCAATAGTGGCCTGTTGTACTTTTTTACTGACGGCCGCCATTATCAAACCTTTCTCGGACGCTGAGCGTTTACGCATTAATCAGCTCATTAAACGCAACTTATTTGTATGGTAAAACCAATGCCCATTCGACTTCTGTATCTGACTCACGAACCTTTTCCAACCTATCACGCTGACATTGCCGTATTATTTGGTAAGTATTTACCCCGTTTGGGCTTGTTGGCGGACATAGTGACCGAGGCAATGGATGAGTCGGATACTTCAAAATCGACTGCTAACTGGTTGGGCGGAGAGGCATTACTCTTTAATATGCCGTCCAACCGAGGCTTGCAGCACATCTTTAAATTTATGCACAATGTGGTTACTTTGATACGTTGTGATGCTGAAAAATATGATGCTATTCAAATACGCGATTTACCTGTTGCAGCTTTGTTCGGCTTACTCATTGCGCGGTGCAAAAAATTACCTTTTTATTACTGGATGTCCTATCCACAATCAGAAGGACAAATTCATCGTGCCAAAGCGCGTGGCTGGCGTGCAGGTGTACGTTATTTTTTCCCGTTAATTCAAGGGTATTTTGGCCGATTTTTACTTTATAAGATTGTTATGCCCCGCGCGGATCATAACTTTGTCCAAAGCGAGAAAATGCGTGAGGATTTAGTTCAATTGGGTTTGTCGTTTGCAAAAATGACCCCCGTACCGATGGCGGTCGATTTAGAAACAACCAGAGTTGAAAACATCGTACCTATTGATGATGACAGACTGACAGGCAAACGGGTTGTGCTGTACATGGGAACATTAGACCGTACTCGAAATATCGAAGTATTGTTTGAGATGCTGGCAATCGCCCGAAAAAAACAGCCCGACATAGTGCTTGTCATTGTGGGTAGTGTTGCAGATACGGGGCATTTAGAGTGGCTGAAACAGGAAGCTGAACGTATCGGAGTGAACGATTCCATGGTGTGGACGGGTTGGCTGCCCATGTCAGAAGCATGGCGTTATACACAGGTAGCTGAAGTTGGACTTTCCCCTATTCCAAGAGGTTTTTTACTGGACATGGGTATCCCGACTAAAGCACTGGAATACATGGCACTCAACGTGCCTGTGTTATGCAACGATAACCCCTATCAGAAGCGGGCGGTGGAAGAAAGCGGCGCAGGGCTTTGTGTCAGCATGACCGCAGAAAATTTTGCCAACGCCTTACTGGAATTACTCGAAAATACTGAGCAGCGCGAACGTATGAAAACATTGGGGCGACAATACATTACCCAATTCTGGAATTATGAAAAAGTAGCGGCTGATGTGTTTGCTGTTTATCAACGCTTGCTGAACAAAACTGGCGTTTAAGGAGAAGTGAGTGAGTCAATCATCAAAAGGTGAATTGGTTGTAAAAAGTGTGGCGACCGCCGTGGTTGCTACAACTATTGTCGAGACGGGTATAGGTCTTAGTAAAACACTGGCTAAACAGCCTGTTATTCTGTTTGGCTTAGGGATACTGACAGGCTATTTTACCTATAAATACCGCAAGGAAATTATCGCCATCACCAGCCATACCGCTGAACAAAGCAAAGATTTTATCGTGCAGCAAAAAAACCATCTCAGTGATATGCTCTCTGAAATTCAGAGCGGTGGCGAACCGCCAGACCAGACTGATTAAGACGTTTTTGTCCGCGAAAGACACGAAACGCACGAAAAAATAACTGGATTCTGGCATTCTTGGCGGCTAACGTCAGGTAATAGGTTAACTCTTTTATAGATTGCCAGTCCTTCAAAGGACTGGCAGTCGTACTCAAGATAACGTCGCACAATCCTGGCTATCTTTCGTGTTGTATCCAACTTAGGTCAATCAGGAGTGCGACAAAATCCAAATGCAAATTGTACAGCAATTGCTTAGCTGTTTTTCTTGAGCAAATCACGAATTTCTATTAGCAATAATTCTGCGTTTGTTGGTGCGGGAGGGGCAGGTGCGGGGGCTTCTTCGGCTTTTTTCTTCAGTGAATTCATTAACTTAATCACTAAAAAAATAACCATTGCAACAATGGTAAAGTCAATGACAGTTTGAATAAACTTGCCATAGCTGATGACAACAGCCGCCACATCAGCACCTGCCGCATTTTTTGAAGCTTCTTTAATGGTAATTGCTAAATCTGAAAAGTTGACTCCGCCCAGTAACACGCCAATGGGTGGCATAATGACATCAGCTACGACTGATGTTATAACCTTACCAAATGCGCCGCCAATAATGACACCGACCGCCATGTCAACGACGTTACCTTTCATGGCAAAATCTTTAAATTCTTGAAGCATACTTATAAATTAAATTCCCCTAATTCTGTAATTGGATGGTGATACAGATAGATAAAAATTTTCTACCTGATGAATTATCGCACGGAATAAAGTTAAGTAACTGATGTTACGCATGAAAAAGCCATAGTCCACGAAAAGCACGAAAGACACGAAAAAATCAAAATATGCTGTTAGGAGTCCAAAACACGTTTTGGATGTTTTGTGCTGTCCAGTAATGCCTTAAACTCCATGATGCGCAATTCAAGCAAATATAAATGCCATTTCAACACACAGGCTTGGCTCACTACCAACAGTTACCTCATTATTGTTTAATTTTTTTCGTGCTTTTCGTGTCTTTCGTGGACAATATTTTCTTGTGCGTAACATCAATTAAGTAAGACAATTGGATAGCGTGACAGATTTTTGTGCGGCAAGATGAATAAACTTATTCATAATGCTCTTCGTCAGTAATAATCACCACCCGCGCAAAGCCGCCGCCAATGGTGCGAAAATTGGTTGTCTGCCCTTGATATAAACGACTGCTGGCTAACAGTATTTGTTTCCCGTAAGTGTACAGGCGCAGGTCAAGTTTAAGCGTGACCTCCTGATTGTCTAATGATAAGTGGCGTTCACTAGGCGGCACTAAGGTTTGCGCCACATAATCGCCCTGTAAAATGTCTTCAAATACCCGTTTCGTTAATTTATCACCGCGATAAACCGCTTTACTGCCGTAGCCCTTGCTGGGTTTAAAAAACAATTTCTTACGCCGCAACCATAATGCCTCTGCATCATGTGCATCTACATAAACAGTGGGTGCGATACCGTCAATCAGTGTATTAATCGTATCATTATCCACGCCTAATTCTTGCAACAGCGTCTTATTACTCAGTAACGCCAGATTGCGTTTATCCGCATACAGCGCGTGCGCTCTGGGGTGTGGCGTGACCACGACAGCATTCGCAAGATAGGCGGCACATAATGCGTAGTGTGCGGGTGCTTCCAAACCAAAATCGGTTAAGCGGTTGTAGATAAGATTAATTTCCATATCACCGTGCCAAACAGCGTTATCACGATACACAAGCTCAGACGGATCGCAAATAATTGCCTTGATACCATGCCGCGCAAACAAGGTTTGAAACAGCATAAATTCGGGTAATAGAAATTGCGTGTCGGGATGTTCATCAACAATAGCAATAGATTTAAGCGGTTGTTGACCGCGTTCCAATTGCCATTCAGTCTGAAACATAGCAATAAAAGCCGATTCTGGATTGTCCAGTGTGTGCGTTGCCAATGCGGGATGAAGTGTTTTTTGCGAACTAATTAAGAGTGCGTTGAGTAACGCGCCGCCGGCATTGGTATTGATTTCTATCAATTGTGAACTGTTGGGCGTTAAATGAAAATCGTAACCTAGAAACACCCCCCGCGCTTTAGGAATAAAGGCGGCAGAACGCGGTGCGTAAGCCAACACAGTGCGCTGATAAGCGGGTAACGCAACGACTTTTTCTATCGCGGTAATCAAATGACGTTGTTGTTGAATAGTTGCCTCGTTGACAAATACCGCGACATCCGTAAAAAGATGCGGGCGTTCTTCAATCAGCATTTGATATAGCCTGTCATCGCCTTGTTGCTGAAACAAATCGGCGCGTAAGCTGTCTTTATCAATGGCGAGACAATGACAACACTCATTGAGTTGTTGCGCGTCGGCGATAAGGTGGCAATTATTTTCGGGAGGGTTGGGCAAATTCATGAGTGCGAACAACGGTTCGTAAGGTATTTGAATGCAAAAAATGATGAGATTAATGGAGATAACTCACAATGACTAGTGTTAATTGACAGCCTGAATTCTGGCATATAATCATTTGGTAATGTTAATTAGGTCTTATAACGTAATCATTAAGTTATATAACACAGTTTAATAAAAATAAGCGCGTATTTTTATTAAAAATACTTTTTAATCAATGACTTGTTATTTTGGCATTAGATATGCTGTGGTATTTCTATGTTTAATCATTCATTGTATAACAGAGGTGCAAAATGAGTCAGGAATTAACACAGTCAGATGCTAAAAGAAACAATGACGGTTCTTTGCTATTAGGAACAGGTTTGGTGGTGGCATCCATGATTTTATTACCCGCATTGGCTATGCGGCTAGGACTGGGCGCGAGTTTGACAGGAGCATTAAGAATTGCACTCATGAAAGCTTCAAGTCGTGCCGTATGTGGTAGTCCAACAACGACGAATGACTCAACCCTGTCAGATAATAGTTGTAATTAAATGTGTCATACTCATCAATATTGTTACTCACCGAGTATCAGGAAATTTTTTGTTTGGCAATGAAATAACGGCTTCATTGTCGTTATGAGTAAATTTTGTTAGCATATCAAGCAAATTCACATAAGGAACGAGCTAACTGAGCAGGTTTATCTATCATGAGCGAAACTAAAAAAACGTGCGATCTTTGTGGTCTGCCTATTGAAGTATCGGGTTTTACGTTGAAAACCCAACAAGGCAGCAAGGGGTTTTGTTGTGAAGGATGTCTGGGGATTTATCAAATGTTACATGAGGATCAAGTGATGAATGAATCTGAAAAATTTAAGGAAAATAACCATGAGTCACGCTAAACACGGTAAAGTAACCAACGATATTATCAAGGGGTCTAT
>JAUYBJ010000007.1 GCA_030693155.1 Methylococcales bacterium | reverse complement strand
GCTTAGAGCCACAACACCGCAATCCACCACGCAAAGAGTCCTCTGCCCGAACGTTATTGAGTTTTCAGAAACGCGAGAAAAAGCATTGTTTTTAATCGCGGTTTTTCTTAACTTAATGGCAGTGATGCACCGCGTGGGAACGAGAAATAAACTTTACTATTTGGATTAAACACAAACTTAATGGACACACCCATCATCCCGCTGGACAAACGCTTTAGAGGTTATTTACCTGTGGTTATCGACATCGAAACCGCAGGCTTTAATGCCAAAAAAAATGCTTTATTAGAAATTGCGGCAGTTATTGTTGAGCTGAACAGTGAGTGTGAATTACACATTACTGAACATTACACAACGCACGTTATTCCGTTTAAAAATTCTGAACTGGATGAGGCGGCACTTAAATTTAATGGCATAGATCCGTATCATCCATTCCGTATGGCAATTGATGAAAAAGACGCGCTGGAAATGATTTTTAAACCGATAAGAGCGGCAATCAAGCGTAATAATTGCACCAAAGCGATTTTGGTCGGACATAATCCTGCTTTTGATATTGCGTTTTTGAATGCGGCGATTCATCGCACACAAATAAAACGCAGTCCGTTTCATCCGTTCAGCTCGTTTGATACCGCGACTTTAGGCGGTTTAGCGTATCAGCAGACGGTGTTGGCAAAAGTGGCGCAGGCAGCGGGGATGGAGTGGGATAATGAGAAAGCCCATTCTGCCTTATATGATGCAGAAAAAACGGCAGAATTATTTTGTAAGATTGTGAATCGTTGGAAACATCTGGAAGCGCAAGAAGGGTAGGCTCGACCGAAGTCGCGCCCACAACGACATTATTCTGCGGCTAACAGACTGGCTAACTCGCCCTTTTGGTACAAGTCAGTCACGATGTCACAACCGCCGACTAACTCGCCTTTAATATACAGTTGAGGATAAGTCGGCCAGTGTGAATATTCTTTGAGTGCTTCACGCAACTCGGCATCTTCAAAAATATTCACTGCCATGTATTTGGCATTGCAGGCGGCTAATATTTGGACAGTTTGTCCAGAAAAACCACATTGTGGAAAATCAGGTGTACCTTTCATGTATAAAACTACAGGATTATTTTCCAGTTGATCTTTGATTCTTTCTATAACGCTCATAACAGTAACCACTTAATAATTAATAAATAAAAACCAAGCAAGTCTATCAACTTTAGACACACTTTGCCAATGTGTGCTTGATAGCCGTTTTATCCGCGACGAAAAACAGACGTTATCATTCAAAGTCTGTAGGATTTTTATAAGATTACTACACTATATTATTTAACAAATGACATACGGGTCGAGCCATGAATACTGATGATATTGCCAGCGTAAAAGACTATCTGCTTAATTTACAAGACCAGATTTGTGCGGCGTTGGAGGGTGAAGAACCTGAAATACGTTTCGTTGAAGATAAATGGCAACGTGCGGAAGGTGGCGGCGGCAGAACTCGCGTTTTAACTAATGGTGATGTGTTTGAACAGGGCGGAGTGAATTTTTCTCATGTGGCGGGCTTTAAATTACCGCCGTCGGCAACTGCCAAACGCCCTGAATTGGCTAGTCGGCAATTTCAGGCAATGGGGGTGTCATTGGTTATTCATCCTAAAAATCCATTCGTGCCGACTTCACACGCCAATGTACGGTTTTTAATCGCTGAAAAAGAAGGTGAGCCGACTATTTGGTGGTTTGGCGGCGGCTTTGATTTGACACCGTATTATCCGTTTAAAGAAGATGTGCTGCATTGGCATGAAACCGCATTTGCCGCCTGTGAGCCGTTTGGTAAAGGGATGTATCCCAAGTATAAAAAATGGTGTGATGAGTATTTTTACTTGCCGCATCGCAATGAAACTCGCGGCGTGGGCGGATTGTTTTTTGATGATTTGAATGAAGGCGGTTTTGAAGAGTGTTTTGCGTTCATGCGCAGCGTCGGAGATCATTACATTCAGGGTTATCTGCCCATCGTACAAAAACGCAAAGACACGCCTTATGGAACGAGAGAGCGCAATTTTCAGCTATACCGACGTGGTCGCTATGTGGAATTTAATTTTATTTATGACCGTGGCACGTTGTTCGGTTTGCAATCAGGTGGACGCACCGAGTCTATTTTAATGTCCATGCCGCCTGTGGCTCATTGGCAATACAATTGGAGTCCTGAATTGGGCAGTCCAGAAGCCGAGTTGTATGAAACTTATTTGAAACCGCAGAATTGGCTGGAAAAGTAAGGCGCAGGCGGGTGGTTAAGCGTACAAAGCTACGTTTGTACGCTTAACATCATTTAGATTTTTTATACTGTCCGTCAAAACTCACATTATGACCGCCGCAATTGCCATTATCTCCGTTGACCGTCAACGCTTGTTTAGCAAAAGTAAGCGTGAGTTTGCACTCGTCTTCCGCATTTGAGTAGTACAGCGTGTCGCCATCAAGTGGAAACGTACCCTCTATTTCGCCAACATTGACATTGCCCGTTGACACATCACCTGTCCACGTTGCATTGCCCGTGATGTGCCACTGCCCGTTTTTTAAATCCTGCACGTTAATCGTGGAGGTCTTGTCAGGCTTGCGTTGGTATTTGCCCGCAATAGCAGGTAGTTTTACATTCTCATGCGTTATGAATTCAAGTTCGGCAAGACGTGCGGTATACACCTGACGTAAACAATCTGTACCCATAGGGCACACATCACGCACTGATTTAAGCCATGTTTGCTGGTCTTTTTTTAATGCGGCTGGGTTTGAGCTGTTGGCGGAGGCTTTTTTATATGCCTGCAATAATAAACTGTCTAAATCGGACAAGATAGTATCTGCGCAAATGGCTTTTTCCACAGTTTTACTGGCGTTAACGCAGTTAAACCCTGCTCCGTGAGCATGAAACGATGTCATGCTTATGGCGGAAAGCAGTAAATAGCGGCGTATTTTAGTCATAGTGTTATTTTATGATATTAATCGTCATCGGATAGTGCCACAACTCGCCATTATTGGCTTTGATGCCACCAATAATAGGAAATACCACGGCAAGAATGCCCAATACCATCAACAGTGGAAAGCCGATAACGACAAGTAGCAGGATGCTACAGATTACGGCGTAAATGAGTTCGGAAATAATCCAGTTCACTACTGCTTTACCGTGTTCATCCAGTATCGGATACTCCGCTTTTTTGGTTTGCCAGATGACGATAGGGGCTATCAAGCCGAATAATGGAATGACGTAACCCGCTAATTGTGACAGGTGTAAAAACATCGCCCATTGCCGTGCTTGTTGTTCATCGGGGGTAATTGGTGTCAGTTGATTTTTTGAAATATCCACTTGAGGTCTCCAGCTTTATTATTGTTTAACAACGGTGTGTACTTCGTACACTTTGAAATTACACAATACAGTTTTAAATAGCAAGTTATTATAGGCAATCTCATTTCAACTCATAACAAGGATTTTTCATGTTAAAAAACGATTTTATTCTGCACCATGCTAGTTTTGTGGTGGCGGATACCGAAGCCTCATTGGCATTTTATTCAGGAGTGCTGGGATTGGAACAAATGGAACGTCCTGATTTGGGTTTTCCAGGGGCGTGGTTGCGTTTAGGGGAGCAGCAACAACTGCATTTGCTGCAATTGCCTAATATGGATCCGACCACAGGTCGTCCTGCACATGGCGGACGGGATCGCCATGTGGCATTGACTACCGCTAACATTGATCCGATACGCGACAGGCTGGATAAAATGGGCGTTCCTTATACCATGAGCATATCAGGACGACGGGCGTTTTTTTGTCGAGACCCAGATGGCAATGCGGTAGAAATTCTGGAACGCTGACACTCAGTCAGGCGCAGTTAATACCCGCCATGCGGCATGATATTTGGCTATGCGGGCTAAATCCTTTTCGCTTAAGGTCAATAAGCGCAATACATTAATGTTATCTTCAATATCGGCTATTTTAACTTTTCGGGCGAGGGGATTTTGTTTGGCTCTCAGCACAAACGTCTGGTAATTTTCGCCCGCTTGTTTAGTCAGGCATAACACCGCTTCCACTACGTCATCAGGAATGCCTTCTGCGAGCAGGTCGGCGGCGGTGATGTCGGAATCTTCAATCACATCATGGAGCAATGCCACTGACATTTCATAATCGGTGGTCATTTTTGCCATCAGTCTCAACGGATGGTGAATATAGTCCTGTCCTGCCTTGTCGGTTTTGCCTGTGTAGGCACGCAGGGCAATCGCTAATGAGGTTTCGATGAGTGTCATAATGATAAGCCTTTGTCTGTCGTGTGTTGCTCAATAGTGTAGCAAAATACAGCTGGATTAATCCGTTTGAAAAAATCAAAAGTTGTTCCATTTAACGGGTTCGTTTAGTATTACTGGTTGACCATAGTGTGTACCGTTCCCTGTTTTCAACTTGTTTAACTTGTAAAATGCCACATAAAATTTTGAATACCCTGCTTTATATTGATGATGATGATGCACACTTGCGCTCTATGGTGGCAATGGCTTTGGAAACTATCGGCAACTATACGGTCAAACTATGCGCTTCGGGTGCGGAGGCGTTGGCATTATTGCAGCACTTTACGCCCGATATGATTTTGCTTGATGTCATTATGCCTGAGATGGACGGTCTGGAGACGTTAAAAAGAATTCAGGAGCTTGAGGCGTGTAAAAATACACCTGTGATTTTTATGACAGGTCGTTCGACACCTGAACTTATCAGCACATTCAAGCAGGCAGGCGCACTGGATATTATCGCCAAGCCTTTTAATCCGCTACAACTTCCCAGCCAGCTTGAAACACTTTGGAATCAATATGACCAATAAACGTGCCGAGTTTCTTGAAAAGCTGAGAGCGTTGCAACAGGAGTTTGTTTATAGTCTGGTCGAGCGTCTTGCACAGTTGAAAAACTACGAGCAACGGCTGGTACAGCAGTGGAATCCTGAGGATTTACAGCAGTTTTATATCAGTATTCATACGTTAGCAGGTTCTAGGTTCTGTTGACATTTGAAAGTTACATCCCCAAAACATGGCGATTTTGGGATGACATGAAAAATCGAATAGAACTGAGTGATGAAGAATGGCAAGCGATTTATAGCGTGTTACTATTGAATCCACGGGTTTATGTA
>JAUYBJ010000170.1 GCA_030693155.1 Methylococcales bacterium | reverse complement strand
CTCATCCATATTAACCACCAGCTGATCAATTAAAATGCCGCCCTTCCCCTCCAAAAACAGCACCGTATTCTCTACATCCAGCGCGTAACTCGCCTTATCAATCAACCCCACACACGGCGCAGTACAACGCCCAATTTGATTCTGCAAACACGGACGGGTACGATTGTTATAAACCGACTCCTCACATTGGCGAACAGGAAATAATCTCTGCAACAACTTCAAACTTTCCCGAGCCGCCCCCGAACAAGGATATGGGCCAAAATAACGCCCCAACTTACGTTTCGCACCACGATGCAAACTGATTTGCGGAAATTCATGATTGGACAAAAAAATATAAGGATAGGATTTATCATCCCGCAAACAAATATTATAACGCGGCTTATGCAGCTTGATTTGCTGACACTCCAGCAACAACGCCTCATTTTCCGTCTCAGTAACCGTCACCTCAATAGCGGCAATCTTAGCCACCATCACCTGCTGCTTAGGCGTAGCCGACGGATTTTTGAAATAACTGCTAACGCGATTTTTAAGATTCTTCGCCTTACCAATATAAATAATCTCCCCCTCCACATTCAGCATCTTATAAATGCCCGCCTGCGTGGTGAGATTTTTTAAAAACGTTGCGCTATCGAACACGAAATCCCTCTGTAAGCAGCTAAACATAAATTTCTAGGCATACGGAGTATAAACCTTGGTTTACGCTGTGGTAGAGCTAACGCACAATAAAATGATAACGTTCGCAGTGAGCCTGTCGAAGCCTGTCATGAACTTGTCGAATGGTGTGAGCATGGTTCGACAAGCTCACCACGAACGGTTTTGTAATCATTTTATTAGCGGTTAGCTATATTACACAAAGCAAACGTTGTACTCCACCTTACTCGAAAACTTTTATATAGTTACTTATTAGGATGTATGGTGATATGAATATTATTATCCTGATTGTTATCAGTCTGCTATTAATGCTTGTTTATGTAGTCAACACAACCACAGTTAAAGCCGTTAAAGCCTTACTCAATCCAGATGAATTGCTTGAAGCTGTCGGACACATTGATGAGATGTTTTTCTCAAGCTATCAGCCGTTTGATGACTGGGTAACGGCACACGGCTACCAACATCAATGCTTTTTTCTGTTTCGCCTGATTAATGGCGGCTTTTTACAATGCGCCGCATGGTGGAATGAGGAGCAGCAAACGTGGGCATTGATTTATTGTTTGCCGAATAAAATGAACATTGATTTTGTGACGCAATACAGCAATGAAATCGCCGTTACCACTGCTTCAAGCAAAGATGCCGTGTTATTGCCTCATCGTGACAAAGCCTATCTGCAAGCATTTACGGGATTGAGTTTTGATGCTCTTTACGCCAAACATTTAGCCGCACGCAACGTGGTGGAAGATATAGAGAAAATCCACTTATCAACACGGCAACAAGATTTATTTGTCAGTTTGAAACAAGCCTTAAAAAGTCAGGCAGAACTGGTGATGCGCTTACCTTTTTGGCAATATCGCGGCGTGTATTGGTATTTTGTGCGCCGCCATCTCAAGGTGAATAAACCAATCAGCAAACCAGCAGGCAACCTGCGTGCGTAGCATGAAAGAGTAAAGCGTATTTTAGATACACAGTGGAGTTGTTGTCGTGTAACGGGATTACTACTGTTGCCTGATGCACAAAAATAGTACAGAATGTCCCCCTTTTTCACAGTTTACTGATAAATCAATACGCGCAATGAACCGACTTCTCCTTTCAACACTGTCTGCATTAAGCAACCGCGAACGGCTGTTGCTGGTGTTCGGCGTGGTGTCGGTATTGGGCGTGATATTGTTTAACAGCGTAGTCGCTTCTGTGGATGTCGCGGGTTGGAGCAGTGGTTTTACCCATCCGTTACACGGTGGCGATCATTTCCTCACCATGCTGGCGGTCGGTATCTGGGCGGCGCAACTGCGCGGTAAGGCAATTTGGTTGTTGCCGCTTACCTTTGTCGGCGTAATGAGTTTAGGCGGTTTAGCGGGTGCGGCGGGTTTATTCATTCCCAGCGCGGAACTGATTATTTTACTGTCGGGCTTGGTGTTCAGCGTTTTCATCGTCCGCAAAATCCGTTTCAGCAGTCAAACCAACGTCATCATCGTCGCCTTCTTCGCGTTTTTCCACGGTTTTGCCCACGGGCAGGAAATATCCACCTCCGCCAGCCTGATTTCCTATACGTTAGGATTTATGGTCGCCACCTTGCTATTGCACGGTGCGGGTATTTTAATTGTCCGTTTACTGGTGATGATTTTCGCCCTGTTTATCAGTCACCTTGCCTATGCGCAGTCATCTGTCAGTCATTTATTTGCTAAAGCAACTGTACACAGCACACAAGCGAACAGTACAGCCGAATTTTTTATGGTGGCGCATCCTGCACCACCTGATAGCGGTCAGCATCGACAATGGTTATACAGCGGTGAAGATGGCGGCGGATATGAAACCATAGGATGGGCTGAGGTACGAAGCCCATCAATCGCGAATGATGGGCTTCCTTGCGTCAGCCCATCCTATGGTATGAGTCCGCCTCCAAGTTATGGGCATGACTTTATCCGCACTGTGCATTCAGTTTGCAGCGACATCGCTTATGCGACCAGCACCGCGTGGCTGCTCAGTCCGCAATTGGGCGTACATTTTTTAACCAATGGGGTTGGGTTAACTTCGCCGCCTGCCGCGTTGCTAACTGATAATACCCCTCGTTTTTGTGTTACCGCTATTTTTTGTCATGCTGCCTCTTACGGCAATCAGGTTGCTACAACCGCCCCCAATTTCGATTTACCCAACCCGCAAACACTGGCTATCCGTTTTTTAACCAATGGCGTAGGTACGACTTCACCACCCGTATTGCCTGCATTCGCTGTTGTTATTTCTCCCGATTTTCACGAGTTCATCTTTCTCAACTCGACCCGCTTTACCCGTTCTACCGCGCTGTCCACCAGCCAGCCCTTATTTTCCAGCACTTCGGCATTTCCCCAAACGCGATTCACATCACGTTCGCCGCCGTTTGCTTTTTTTTCACCGACCAACCGCGCTGGTCATCCCGTTTTACCAATCGTTTAAAAATAATATAAAAATAATATAGAGGAAGAAGATGTATATACAACAAATAGTCCCGTTTAACCTTGCCTACAAACCGCAAACCCTGCGCTTACAAAAAGCGGGCTTAGCGATAGCCGCTTGTGTGTTGATGCTGAATTATGCAGACAACGTACAAGCCGCCGACAAGACTAAAACTAAAGCCGAGCAGTCGAGTAAGGTTCAATCTCAAGCCAAGGAAGAAAAGTCGATAGAGCTAACCGAAATGGAAGTCAGTGCCACGCAACGCGCCGATGATTTGGTCGGTATTGCCAGTAGCGCGTCACAAGGTAATGTCGGACAAGAACAATTGAAATATCGCCCGATTACCCGTCCCAGTGAAATATTGGAAGCCGTTCCAGGGATGATTTCCTCGCAACACAGCGGCGAAGGCAAAGCCAGCCAATATTATCTACGCGGGTTTAATCTCGATCACGGCACCGATTTTTTAACCCAAGTCGATGGCGTACCCGTGAATATGGCTTCGCATTCACACGGTCAAGGCTGGATGGATACTAACTTTTTGATTCCTGAAATGATAAAAACCGTTAATTATCAAAAAGGCAATTACTACGCGGAAAACGGCGATTTTTCCAGTGCTGGTGCGGCAAATATTGAATATTTCAACGAACTGGAAAACAACACCATTAAATTCACAGGCGGCAGTTTTGATTATTACCGTGGCTTAATGATGGGGTCTAAAAAAGTCGGTGACGGCAATATCCTATTTGCAGGTGAAACCGTCCACAACAACGGCCCATGGGATGACGGCAATGATTACATGAAATTCAACGGCGTATTGCGCTACAGTCAGGAACACGCCAATTCAGGTTGGAGTATTACGGGTATGGCATATAAAGCCGATTGGAATTCCACCGACCAAATTCCCAGACGTGCAGTTTTAGATGGCACACTCAACCGTTTTGGTGCAGTGGATGCAACCGATGGCGGCGGCACGCAACGTTACAGCTTAACGGGCGAATGGCATAGACGATCCAATGACAGCGAAAGCAGCATCATGGCGTATGGGCTGTATTCCAAACTGAAATTATTTTCTAATTTCACTTATTTTATGACTAATCCAGAACTGGGCGACCAATTCGGGCAACCCGATGAACGCTACACCACAGGCTTAAAAGCCAAGCATACCTTTTTTCATAAAATCGGTAGTGCGGAATCAGAATCCACCCTCGGTTTACAAGTGCGTAATGACAACATTCGCAATGGCTTAACATTGACTCAAGCCCGCCAACAATACGCCGCTGTGCGTCAGGATGATGTGTGGATTACCAACGTCAGCCCCTATTTTGAAAACAAAACCCGTTGGAACGACTGGTTTCGCAGTACCGTCGGTGTGCGGTTTGATGGTTATCAATTTGATGTCAGCAACAGCAATCAAGCGGCTAATAACGGCACAAAATACGATGGCATGGTCAGCCCGAAATTGGGCTTAACCTTTGGCCCGTGGGCAAATACCGAATTTTATTTGAATGGCGGCATGGGCTTTCACAGTAATGACGCTCGCGGTATTAACACGCGCGTTGATCCAGCTACTGGTTTAAATACAGCGAGTGATGGCAGTGAAATTAATCCCGCGCAACCGTTAGCACGCACTTACGGCGCGGAAATCGGCGCGAGAACCACTTGGATAAAAGGCTTACAAAGCACCTTGGCAATCTGGTGGCTGGACATCGACTCTGAATTACTGTTTGTCGGTGATGCAGGTACAACCGAAGCCAGTTTACCCAGCCGCCGCTACGGTATCGAATGGGCAAACTATTACTCACCCACCGATTGGCTGACTTTCGATGCCGATTTAAGTTTTTCTAAAGCCCGTTTTCGCGGTGATACCTCAGGCGGTAAATACATTCCGGGGTCAATCAACAGCGTATTAGCGACAGGCGCGATGGTGCATGATGTCTGGGGCGGTTTCTTCGGCGGCCCGCGCCTGCGTTATTTCGGCCCGCGCGTATTAATTGAAGACGGCACACAACGTTCCAGACCCACCATTATGCTATCAGGCATGGTCGGTTATAAATTTAACCCAACGTGGACAGTCCAAGCCGAAGTTTTCAACCTGCTCAATCGCAAAGACAGCGGCATCGACTACTACTACGAATCCCAATTACGCAATGAAGCCGCCCCCGTCGGCGACACCCATTTTCACCCAGTTGAACCGATTAGCTTTCGTTTGACTTTGAACGCGAATTTTTAACTAAAAATCTCCAAAATTACGATAAGGAAAAAATCATGAAAAAAATTATTTTACTAGTGGGCTGCGCGTATTTGAGCGGTGCTATAGCCGCCGAGTCTACTACTGCTATGAAAAAATCAGCCATAAACACCGATAAAGCGAAAGAAATGCCAGAGATGACGGTAACGGATACGTCAACTGATTCGACTCGACTATTTCCTAACACTGCCAAGGCAACGCCCAGTTTTACTATTGATAAACTAGACATTGAGACTAAGGTAAATGCGACCACGGTTGAAGACAGCTTAAGGTATGCGCCGGGTGTGCTGGTACGCAAGCGTTATATGGGAGATCCCAGTGGTGCATTGGGTATTCGCAGCTCAAATTCGTTTCAAAGTACGCATTCTTTGGTGTATGCCGACGGTATGCCGTTACATAATCTTTTACGCACAACGTCGTTTGGCGCACCCCGTTGGTCTATGGTATCGCCGAGTGAAATTGAATCGTCAGAAGTGCTGTACGGCCCTTTTTCCGCGCAATACAGTGGCAATGCAATGGGCGGAGTTATTCAGTTAAACACCAAAATGCCTGAAAAATTTGAAGCTGAATTTGATGCGACGGGGATGTTTCAAACAATGAACCGCGCAGGACGCAATCAAACGTTAGACGGTTTTAGAACCTTTGTGGCAGCGGGTAATCGCGTTGATAAATTCAGCATTTGGGGGTCATATAATCATTTTGAAAACCAAGGGCAACCACAAACCATCAATGCGGCAGCACGGACAACACCTGTTCTTAATACAGCCGCACAACGTACTGCTCAAGCGGCATTGCCCAGAGTTGTCGGCGGTGAAAATTATCAATTACCGAACGCCAGCCCCGCCGTTGCTTACGGTGATATAGGTGTCGCGCAACCCATTACTGATTTATATAAAATGAAAATGGGCTATGACTTTACTGACGATTTACAAGGTCGCTTTACGTTTGCCTATGAAAATCGGCAGGATACGGTCGATGATGCAAATAGTTTATTGAAAAATCCCAATGGTACAACTAACTGGGGCGGTGCAACAGCTGCGGGTTTATCGGCGAGTACCAACTATTACAATCCGTTATTTAATCAAAATATGGTCGTCCCTGGTTCGGTATTTAATGTCAGTAACGTGGAGCGCAACGCCTTTAACTATGGTTTAAGTTTAAAAGGCAAAATATCAACTAATTGGAAAATTGATACCACTGCCAGTTATTACGATGCTAAAAACCATGATGTTAGATCAATCCTCAATCCCAATCACCCGCAAAACCAAAACAAAGGGCAGATTATTGATGAGAAAGCATGGTGGGCTTCTTACGATTTGAAACTTGCTACTGATAAGTTTTTGGGGCGTGATGATGTGTCGTTTATGGGCGGTTATCAATTCAATCATGCCAGTTTAGGGCTTAAAACCTATAGCAGTAATAATTATGCGGCACAAACGACCAATGCGTTACTCAATGATAACGCGGGAGCAACGCAAACTAACGCCATATTCTCTCAAATGGAATGGCGATTTCTGCCCGATTGGAGTTTGATGGCGGGTGCAAGATATGATCTTTGGCAAACGATGGATGCCCACGTTTATGATTACAACTTGCCTGCAAACTCAAGATTACGCATTCAAAATTATGAAAACCGTGATGCGTCACGCATTTCACCCAAAGCCTCGTTAGAATTTTCACCGAATAACTGGACATTCCGTTATTCATTCTCTAAGGCGTATCGTTTCCCGATTGCAGAAGAACTGTATTCCACTCAAAACACCTTAAACAGAGCTACCATCGCTTACCCTGGTTTAGGCCCTGAACACGGGTATTTTCATAACTTAATGGCGCAGTACGACATTCCTAGAGGTTATGTTCGCGCCAATATTTTCTACGACCAAGTCAGTGATGAAATCAACAACACCTTCCAGACGATTAATGGTCTGACAACGACTGCCTTCTTACCCATCGACCAAACCGAAACCGTCGGTGTTGATTTAACCTATCAACAAAATGAAGTCTTTAAACTGCCTGTTGATCTGATGTTTAACACCACCATCATGAATAAAGAAATTACCAAGAATGCGCGTAACCCGTTACTGGTAGGCAATCAGTGGGATCGTTTGCCCAGATTGCAAATGAACGGCACAGTAACTTACCACATCATGCCAACATGGGACGGTTCAGTCGGTGTACGTTATCGCAGTGATGCGTTTCAGACCTTAGCCAATACAGATGTGGCTAGTGAGGTCATGGGCGGCACAGATGAATCGACGTTCGTTGATTTAAAAACTGTTTATAGATTGCCTGTTTATAAAAACTTAAAAAGCACGGTGTCCGCAGGTATTGACAATGTTTTCAATGAAACCGCCTTTGAAAATCATCCTTACCCCCAGCGTACTTATTTTGTGAGTGCATCGTTTAAATACTAACCACCTTAAGAATATGTGTTGCTACCGTCGGATAAGGTGATGTATGGCTTTAACCGACTTAGCACTCTACTGATAACCATTATTTGGAACAAGATAACGATGACTACGTCCTCCCCTGTGCTGGAAGCAAAAAACCTAACTGTCCATTACAAACAACATTGTGCGATTGATTCTTTAAATCTCAGTGTGCCTAAAGGCTGCGTTTATGCGTTGTTAGGCGGTAATGGTGCGGGTAAAACCAGCACGATTAGCACTTTTTTAACGTTTATTCGCCCGTCTAGTGGTCAAGTGTTGATTGAGGGCGAATCGCCGCACACCAATGCGGATTTGGTACGCGCCAAAATTGCGTATTTACCTGAAAACGTGGCGTTGTATGAGTTGATGAGCGGCGTGGAAAATTTAACTTTTTTCTGCACCCTAGCGGGCATTACCGTATCGCGTGAGCAAGCGGCGCATTTGCTGACCGAGAGCGGCTTACAAGCCGATGCACACGATAAACGAGTGAAGCTCTACTCCAAAGGAATGCGCCAAAAAGTGGGTTTAGCGATTGCATCGGCAAAACACGCAAAGGCAATGCTATTAGATGAACCGACTTCTGGGCTTGACCCCAGTGCTGCCAATGATTTTGCTCAGCGCATTCGTGCCGCCGCCGATGCGGGTATGGCGGTGTTAATGGCTACGCATGATTTATTTAATGCGAAACAGGTCGCCGACCGTATCGGTATTATGAAAAATGGGCGATTGGTGGAAGAGTTTGATGCGCATACCGTACAACATGATGAATTAGAACAAAAATATTTGGCACACGCACGGGGTTTAGCATGATAGCCGCTATCGTCCATAAAGAATTTACCTCCACATTGCGCGATGGCAGATTACTGACTTTAGGGTGCGCTTTATTGGTACTCTTCATCGGTTTTTTTCTAGCATCGACCTTTGAACTGGAACAGTTACGCCAAGAAAAAGACAGCGTGGGCATTACGGCAAAAGCGCAGTGGAATACGCAAAGTGTTAAAAATCCTCACGCCGCCGCGCATTATGGCATTTATGTGTTTAAACCTGACTCGCCTGTTGCCGCCTTAGATCCTGGTTTAAGACCTTTTATCGGTCAATCATTATGGTTAGAACCGCACAAACGTAATTTAATGCGTTTTAATCCTAGCGCGGATCAGATTGTGGCGAATCGTTTTGGACAGGCGAGCACCAGTTTTGTGTTGTATGCCTTGTTGCCTTTATTGATATTGGCATTAACCTTTAATTCAGTCAGCCAAGAACGCGAACGCGGCACACTGCGGATGCTGCACAGCTTGGGTTTGAATGCTAAAGCCTTGCTGTTTGGCAAATTGCTCGGCTTGTTAGCGGCGTTCACTTTGGTGTTATCGCCCGCCTTATTGATTGCCTTGGTGTTGATGCAACAACGCTTTAGCCTGAATGGCGATGATGTGTTGAGATTGCTGTTATTGCTGAGCGCGTTTTTACTGTATTACTGCATCTTTGTTGCCGTTGCCATTGCCGCGTCTGCGTATTTTAAAACCAGTCGCGTGACTTTATTTTTCTTATTGGCTTTTTGGCTGGGCGGGGTATTTATCGCGCCGCGTTTGGGTGCAGTTGCTGGACAAAGCCTGATTACCCTGCCTGATACCCAGCAATTTTGGGCGGACATTAAAGAGGATATAGAACACGGCTTGAACAATGACGGTACACACGAACAACGCGCCAAAGCCTTTGAAGCCAACATTTTGCAACAGTACAACGTCAGCCGCAAAGAAGACTTACCTGTTGGTTTTGTGTCTTTGAATCGGCAATTTAATGATGGCTATTCCAGTCGCGTTCACGCCCTGCATTTTGACCAATTGCGCGATAACTTCCGCTTTCAACAGCAACTCACACACCTTGCGTCATGGTTAGGGCCAAGCCTTGCCATTCGCTCAATTTCCATGAGTTTAGCGGGCATGGATTTAGCACATCAACGGCATTTTGAAGACGCGGCAGAAGAGTATCGACATTATTTTATTAATCTAACGGAAGATTTAGACCGTGAACGCAGTCATGGTACGGAACGCTCTGCCAAAGGCGAAGAAGCCGATTGGCGCAGTGTGAAAGACTTTGACTATAACGCGCCCAGTTTAGCGTTTGCCCTACACGCGGCACGCTTGGATATAGCCGTGTTACTGCTCTGGCTACTTATCGCCTTGAGTTTGCTGAATTTATCCGCTAAGAGATTGAACCCATGATGAACCTTATTGCTATTGAATGGACACGTTTTAGTCGTAACGCGCTCAATCTGTGGATTGTCGGCTTATTTATGCTCATGATGATGCTAAGCGCGGTATGGTCTGGACTGGCAGCCCACGAATTTCGGGATCATGTCGGTGAACATCCGACTGAACAAAGCGTAAAACCCACAGAAACACACGATGCGGCAAAGCACGCCGATACCGCAAATTCCGCAGAAATGCACGACGCGCCTAAACAGCCAGAAAACAAGGAAAAAGCCAGTGCGTTTTCTGCCAGTTCCAAAGCACCGCCCTTGGATTTACCCGCCTTAGGCGGCTTGGCATTAAATGCCAGTCAAATGGATTTTTTAAGCACTCATATCAAAGTATCAACCCGCAGTCGGCACACCGATGGACGCACCACCGATTCCTTATTTAACCCCTTAATGCACGAATTTGGCTTTTTAGATTTTGCCACCTTATTGGCATTACTCACCCCCTTAGTCATCGTTGCCTTAACATACGGTTTAGTGCAGGAAGACCGTGAAAGCGGGGTCTGGCGATTAGTGTGTACCCAAACGGCTAAACCGTGGCAATTAGTATTCACGGCACTGGCAGTGCGTTATGGCTTATTACTGGCGGTTATTCTGAGCAGTTCGCTCATCAGCTTTGTTATGGATTCAGACGCGACTGCTAACGCTGTAGGGCATTGGCTGTTGTTCAGCAGTTTATACACCTTGGTTTGGTTTGCGATTGCAGGATTATTCTTGTTACTGCCTGTGTCATCGGGTGCGGCGGCAATCGCCATGCTCGGTACTTGGCTGATTCTGACCTTTGCTGTGCCTGCTGGTTTAGGCTGGGCGGCGAATCAATACGCCAAAATGCCCTCACGCATGACCACCATTATCGACATTCGCCACTTCCAAGAACAAAGCAACTCACAACGCCCTGCCATACTCGCCCAATGGTATGCCGCCCATCCTGACATTCAACAACCTGCTGGCGAATTACCCCGCGACATTGCCAACTTGCCCGCCGCCTTACAACTCGATAAACAAATACGCCCATTGATGACGCAATTTGAACAAGCGCGGCAACAACAATTTGAATTTATGGAACGCTGGTCTTTCCTCTCGCCCTCCTTAGCGGTTATTTTGATGGCAGACCGATTAGCGGGCATAGACGCACCGCGTTACGCGCAATTCATAGAGCAGGTGAACCAATACGAAGACCAATGGCGTGATTTTTTCGTCCCAAAAATCATGAGTAATGCGGAATGGACGGCGCAAGCACAACAAAACATCCCCGTTTTTCACTTTAACGCCGACACAGCCAATAACACCTATTGGTGGTTATCCTTCATTCAATTAATAACCGCCGCCGTGTTATTGAGTGCTTTGTTCTTATTACGCGGACGGTTTAGCAAAGCCTAGTTAAGTTGCGCTCGGCATAACGATAGTCAACAAGACCTTTCAGGTTTTAAAAACCTGAAAGGTCTCTACCAATCCAGACTGAAAACACTGTATAAACTAGCTTTCTGATTTTTTCTGTAACCCGTAAGATGGGTAGAGCGATAGCAAAACCCATTACATCTACACATTCTTTACGTTGGGTTTCGGCTATCGCCTCTATCCAACCTACGAGCTTGTATCTCTCCAAACAATGATATATTGCCTAGCTAGCAGTATATCACGGTGCATGATCAGAGTTTGACTACGAGCTGAGACAACAAGTCTGTTAAGTAGATAAAACCCATGCACTGATTTTCTTAAGACTGAATGG
>JAUYBJ010000269.1 GCA_030693155.1 Methylococcales bacterium | reverse complement strand
AACCAACATTTTTACTTTTAATTTAACTTTAACGAATCGCTATGCCCTCATTTGATATTATTTCCGAATTTGATATGCACGAAGCTAAAAATGCTGTTGATCAGGCCAGTAAAGAAGTCGATACCCGTTTTGATTTTAAAGGCACAAATTCCAGCTTTGAACTCAAAGATGAAAAGCTGATTATGGTGTCCGAATCGACGTTTCAACTGCAACAAATGTTCAGCATTATCTGTATAAAACTCAGCCGCCGTGGCATTGACATTGCCTGTATGGAAGTCGGTGAAGCCAAAGGCAGCGGTAAACTGATGCGTCAGGAAATCACCTTAAAACAAGGTATTGAATCTGTCGCCGCCAAAAAAATCGTTAAGCTAATCAAAGACAAAAAACTGAAAGTGCAAGCCGCGATTCAAGGCGATAAAGTACGTGTTACAGGCAAAAAACGTGACGATTTACAGGAAGTGATACAAATGTTACGCGACGAAAAGCTGGAAATACCATTGCAGTTTGATAATTTTAGAGACTAAATCAACGCAGACCTCGCAGGTTTTAAAAACCTGCGAGGTCTCATACACCACACGAGACCACCATCATGACTGACAATCTAAAATCCCCCAACGTTATCAATCCCAGCGTATTACAACCCGTGCATCCTGCCATTGAAAGCTATCTGCGCGGCTTAGTGAGTCATACAGATCACGCCGTATTAGCCGACATGGAAGACTTGGCGGAAAAAAATAACTTTCCTATTGTCGGTCGTTTAGTCGGTGTATTTTTGGAAACAATGGCGAAAACCATTAATGCCAAGCGGGTGTTTGAATTTGGCAGCGGTTATGGTTATTCGGCGTATTGGTTTGCGAAAGCCGTTGGTGCGACTGGGCAGGTGATTTGCAGTGAAGCCGATTTATTGAATAAAGCAAAAGCCGAAGCCTATCTCACTGAGGCGGGTTTATGGGATAGAGTCGATTTTCAGGCAGGTATGGCACAGGATATTTTTGCCCAGACCGATGGTTTATTTGATATTTGTTATAACGATGTCGATAAAGGCGATTATCCTGACATCTGGTTATTGGCTAAAGACCGTATTCGCCCAGGCGGGCTGTACATTGCTGACAACGTGCTGTGGCGCGGACGGGTCGCTGTCGAACAGTTCACCGACGTGTTTCAAGGTTGGACAGAAGCCATTCGTGAACATAACGAGCTGATTTTTAATGACCCCGACTTCGATACCTTTATCAATCCAACCCGCGATGGTGTCATCGTGGCGCGTAAAAAAACCACGGATTAACTTATGGATGCTTTGGTATTATTAATTCCACTCGCCCCGCTGTGTGCCGCGCTATTGATTGGCGGTGGTCATTTATTCGGTTTCTTAGACGGTGAAGAAAGCGAGCAGACCACCAGCAGTTGTGCTAATTGGGCAATCATGCTGTCTTGTTTGCTGGCGTTAATTTTACTGGGTTCAAACCTGCTGAATATGAACGCGGGATCATTCAGTATCGGTCGCTGGTTAAGCAGTGAAGCATTAACGATACGCATGAATTTCATTACCACTGGTTTTAATGTGCAGTTAGCGGCATTATTTTCTGTGCTGCTGGCGATTGTGATGCGGTTTTCCACCAACTATATGCACCGTGAAACGGGCTTTCATCGCTTCTTTTTTGTCCTCAGCCTGTTTGCTTTCGCGATATTATTACTGGTGTTATCAGGTAATGCGGTCGGTACTTTGGTTGGCTGGGAGACAGCGGGGCTGTGTTCCTATTTACTGATTGCCTATTCTTATCAGCGTTCGATTGCCGTTACCAATGCCACGCGGGTATTAGTCACCAACCATATCGGTGATGCCTGTTTTATCATTGCTATCGGTTTAAGCGTTGCGTGGACAGGAACGGTAGACTGGAACGAGATGTTTGCCACCCTGCCGCAGCTGCCCACCAGTCAAATCACGGGGCTTGCGCTGTGTTTCGCGCTTGCTGCGTTTGCTAAATCGGCACAACTGCCCTTTACCCCTTGGTTGGCGCGGGCAATGGAAGGGCCGACACCTTCCAGCGCGGTATTTTATGGCGCGGTGATGATTCATGCGGGGGTCTATCTGGTGTGCTTATTACGCCCGTTGTTTGAACTCAGCACGTTTATTATGGCAATTCTGGCAGTAGTCGGTTTCATGACCGCGTTATACAGTTTTATCGTCGGTCTGACGCAAACCGATGTAAAAAGTTCTTTGGTGTATGCCATATCGGCACAACTGGGCTTGATGTTTTTAGAATGCGGCTTGGGCTTCTGGCAGTTGGCGAAATGGCATTTGTGCGCTCACGCCATCGTCCGCGCCTATCAATTATTATCCGCACCGAACTTGATGCACGCCGTGCATAATAATCCCATTAAACCCGTATCACCCAAAATTGCACAACTACGCTGGGCGTATACCGCTTCGTTACAACGCTTTTGGCTGGATCAAATCACCGATTGGGCATTGGTCAAACCCGTGCGTCGTCTGGCGAATGATTTATGCTATTTTGATGACCACATTGTCGATCGCTTCATGGGTGCGCCTAATCCTGTGTTGAACCAAATGTCATCCCTAGTGCAACTGGAAGAAACCAAAATCGGCGCACGTTTGGATAATAATGCCGATGAATTTGCCCAAGGCAGCGGTTTGGCAGGCACATTAACCCAATGGACAGCCGCTATTTCGCACTGGTTTGAAGAACATTTCGTATTGCAAGGTGTCAGCAAAGGCACGGTACGCTATGGTCGTGAACTGGGGCATCTTGCCAATAAAGTTGAACGACAGATATTAAGACCCCGTTATCTGGTCTTATTTGTTTGTATCACCCTGCTTGTTGCGTTTTGAGGTTTTAATGGACATCAATATTACTCACTGGTCGCTGGTCACCAGCTTTCCACTACTCTCGGCGATGACCTTGCTACCGTTGGCCACTCTAATCGGCGTGTGGCAATCTCCCTCTGCCACGCTTGCCTTGCGGGTCGGTTATGCAGGTGCGTTGCTGAATATTTTACTGAGTGTTTATTTATTACTGATTTTCGATTCTGAAAATTCAGGCATTCATCTCGCTGAACATCTGCATTTTATCGGCATGAGTTATGCGGTCGGCGTGGACAGTACCAATATTCTGTTCATTCCCTTAACCGCCGTGTTGACCTTGCTGGCATTGATTTACACCTCCATTACCCGACACGTTAGCGACAAACTGTTTATTGCCTGCATACTGGGCTATGAAGCCATTCTGATTGGCGCGTTTGCCGCCCTCAACGTTTTACAATTCTGGTTCTGGTGCGCACTGGAACTGATTCCTGTGATTCTGCTCACCGTCCACTCAGGCACAGGGCAACATCGACGCTGGGTGGTCGCACAATTACTGCAATACTGGGTCAGTGGTTTGTTAATGACATTTGCGGGCTTTATGTTTCTTGCCTTCGGCTTAATTGACTCAGAACACGCCCTGTCTTTTGACTGGCTGATGCTCAAACAAAACAATGCGTATCTGCATGATGAAGTGTTGATTTTTGTGCTGCTGTTTTTTGGTTTTGCGATTCGTATGCCGCTGTTTCCGTTTCATGGTTGGCTTCCATTGTTAGCAGAACATGGTACGGTTGCCAGTGCGGCGATTTTTATCGTCGGCTTAAAGCTGGGGGTATACGCGCTGATTCGTTTCATTATGCCGATGGTGCCAGGGGTTGCCGAACAATGGGAAACCTTTGTGCTGACACTGGGTTTAATCAGCATCTTTTATGGCGCGTTACTCGCCCTGATGCAAATCAATATCCGCCGTCTGTTAGCATTTGCCGTCATCAGCCACACAGGGATGCTTGTCATCGGTGTATTCACCTTTAACGCAACAGGACTGGAAGCCAGCTTGTTACTATCCAGCGTGTACGGTTTAGCCACAGCGGGAATGTTATTCTGCTCCGGACTCATTTACGAACGCACCCGCACCGCCTTTATTCCTCGCTTAGGCGGCTTGTTTGATAGCAATACCGCTATCGCTGTACTGTTCTTAATCTGCGCCTTAAGTACCATGGTGATGCCGGGTACACCCAGTTTTGATGCCGCTCATTTACTGATTGAAGGCACAATTGAAGAAGACGGCTGGTTGATTGCCATTGCGATTCTGGTTGGCAACGTACTGGCGGCAGCATTTTTACTCCGCGCGTTCCAGCAAATATTTGTTGCCCATTCCAAACGCGCCACGCAACCGTATCGCTGTAGCCATTATTCAGCGATTAAGGAACGCATTATTACCGTTATTATTTGTGGACTGCTGATTGTATCGGGCTTTTGGTCTACCCCGTGGCTAAAATTTATCGACCAGGATGCGGTGGCAATCAGCCTTATGTACCCCATGCACAACGCACAACCAGACAATAAACCCGCACCAACGAAGATAATCACCGCGCCTCTTGATGACAAGGATAGCCGTAATGAATGAAAGCCATTTTCCGATATTAAGTCTGCTGATTTTTCTGCCGTTATTGGGCGCGTTGATGACAGTGCTATGCGGCAACAGCCAGTTAGCTAAAAAAACCGCACTCACTTTTGCCAGCATTGAACTTATTGCCGCCTTATCAGTAGTGGCGTTATTTCACAGTAATAATGGCGATTTTCAACTATTAGAACGTAGCGATTGGATACCCAGTTTACACATTGAATTTCTGCTCGGCATAGATGGCATTTCCGTACTATTTATGCCCTTATCCGCCTTAGTCACACTAATGGCGATTATCGCCTCATGGAATTCCATACAACACCTGTCGCGCCTGCATTTCGCCCTGTTATTAGCGTTGGAAGGCATTACCATGGGCGTATTTTGCGCACTGGATTTGGTACTGTTCTTTCTGTTCTGGGAACTGACCCTGCCACCGATTTTCTTTTTAATCAGCTTATGGGGCATAGGGCCAGAGCGGCGCGGCGCGGCGATGAAATACACGCTGTTTATGTTATTTGGCGGCGTACCGTTATTATTCGCTATCGTCATTTTGTCGATGAATCACGCAACAGCCGTCGGTGGTAGTATTCCGCTCGACTTATCGTTCAGCCTGCCGACCTTATTAGCAACACCCCTGCCTGATTCCTTACAAAGCACCGTCTTTTTCTTGCTCTTATTAGGTTTTATCGTTAAAGCTCCCTTAGTCCCCTTCCACACTTGGCTACCGACCACCGCAATGGAAGGCGCGACACACACCACCGCTTTATTAGTCGGCTTAAAACTGGGCGTTTATGGCTTGTTGCGTTTTGCCATGCCGCTAGCCCCCTCAGCCGCCGTTCAATATAGCTGGGCATTAGGTATTCTGGGCGCAATTACCTTGATTTATGGCGCGTTAATCGCCTTACAACAAACCAACTTGCGCCGCTTATTGGCGTACGCCAGTATCAGTCATGTCGGCTTAGTCATCATCGGCTTATCCGCTTTAAATATGCAAGGTTTACAAGGCGCGATTTTTCAACTGCTTAATTTCACGCTGGTCGCCAGCTCCTTGATGCTGATAGCTGGTTTTATCCAACACCGTTTAGGTAGCACCGAAGCCCTGCATTTGGGTGGTCTGGCGAAAGTCATGCCGCGCTTAACCGCCTTCTATTTTTTATTCATGCTTGCCAGCATGGGCGCACCCTTAACCAGCGGTTTTCCTGCCGAATTATTAATTATCATCGGCGCATTAACCGCCCACCCTACCCTAGGCATTACTGCCCTAGCAGGTGCAGTATTATGTGCCGCCTATATGCTGTCATTCACCCGCCGCGCCTTTTTTGGCGCAATCACACAAACCAGCGTCGAACACGCACAAGACCTGCGTCCGCGCGAACTGGCATTATTATGCGTACCCGCTTTATTAATTCTGATACTGGGTTTTATGCCGAATAAGGTGCTGAGAATAAATCAAAAAACAGCGGAGGTGTGGCTGAATCGGCTGATGGCGGATCAACCAGTGGTACAAACGGGTGAAGAAATTGCTGCGCCTTAGATTGACGCTGTAGGTGTGGATTTATCCACCCTACGCGCTATTCAGGCAACCCAAGCCACGCAAGCGGTAACTTACCGAACTTATAATGACAGTTGACGCTGTTTATATAATCGAGAACATCTTTATATTCAGGTTTTTTAAACCAATCATTTAACACATAGACATATTCGACTTTTAACTCTAGGGTAATCAATAATTTTTGATATTGCTTGCGTTTAAAATCACAGGTTTGTAATTTTTCATCCACCGAACCAGCGACTTGTTGATATTTAACCTCGATTATAAACAGAGTTTCTCTTACTATGACTAATAGCGCGTCATCTGGTAAAAGTCTTTTTGATACAATAGCTTTCCAATTGAATTTTAATTACGAGTTACCATCAATTGCATCTTTTGCTCTTCGCGCAAACGCATAAATATGATTTATTTCTGGTTTGTTATAAAAATCTTTATTTAATATAAAATCATAGTTGTCACAATTTTCATCTATTAAATCCATACAATACTCTTCATACGATTTTCTTTCTAAATCTAATAGATATTCAAATACTATTTTTATGTCTTTTAAGTTTTCATCGCTTAACGTGATATTTTTCATTTTTATAAAATAAAGTCAGATGGTTTTTGCTTCACAATATTTTCATATTGATAGTTTAATGCTTCGTAATCTAAAAATGAAACTCTATTTTTAGCTGACAAATCTTTGAATGATGAGTATTTTATTTTCGTCAAATACTCTTGTTTTCTGACTACATCGGCAACTATTACCATTCTCGAATGAAAATCTTGCAGGTCATTGAATTTTAAAAGAGAATTTTGAATGTCTGTGGAATGCTCTACCTCAAAGAAAGAATGAGGCATATTTCTTTCGTTAAACCAGATAACATCAATGGTTGAGCTTCTTTTAACTATAGAGGGAAAAGAATACTCAGGAAGAATACTTAGTGTTCTTATTTCACCTAAATTTTTATCAATAAATTTTTTATTTTTATCTTGATTTGGTACAAAAGTATTTAAACCTTTTAAATTACCAACTATTAACAGCAATCCTTGAAAATAAGAATGATTTGATTCAATAACTTCTTGGGAATTTTTATTTTTTTCAGTTTCAGCAATTATCCCACGACTCTCTATTTCTGCTCTAAATTTTTCTAAGCCATAAAGACCAGCCTTGATTTTGTATATATTTTTATCTAATTGAACAATTCTACGAATACTAGCAAAAGGTGTTTTAGTTTTCCAAGCGCATTCTTTTATTTTTAAAGTTTCCTGATTTAATTGCCCAAGTGTTGCAACTCCACCTAACTTTTCTAATGTCAAAATAACGGCTTCGTTTTGTTTCATAGAGATACTAATGATTAACTTCCGCACTGCGTGATTTATCCCAATCACCTTTATGCACACTGACCATTTTTCCCGCTTGGCAACTAATACCTCCATTTGATAAAAAATAAGGCGGGTCGGCAAAAATCATATCAAATTTACCTTGTGGAAATTTGGCTATAAGTACATCCATAAACTCTAAACAATTCGCTTGATATAACCAAACGCCATTATCATCATTCCGATAAACTAATCTATTTGGAGAAAGTTTAGATTCTTTCAGTACCAGATCAGAAAATGGGTCATTGCCAGTATTTATATTTTCTTCACGAATGGCGTATTCCATTGATTTCATATTTTAAATTTAAATAAATAAGCGTAGGTTTGAGTGCTATCGTTCGCTATTTGATAGGCTTCGCACTTCAATACCAAATAGATTGAATGAACTATTATATTTCTACAAGGCATAAAAAAAGCCAGATAAACTGGCTTTTTTTATTCAGCTGGCGTGGTAATTATTCCGCGCTGGCTTCAGGTCTATCAACTAGCTCGACATACGCCATCGGTGCATTATCACCTGTTTTAAAGCCGCATTTCATGATACGCAAATAGCCGCCTGCTCTATTTTTGTAACGTGGACCCAGCTCATTGAACAGTTTAGTGACAACTTCACGGTCACGCAGTCTAGCAAACGCTAAACGTCTTTTAGCCACATTATCTTCTTTAGATAAAGTGATTAACGGCTCAGCAAAGCTTCTTAATTCTTTAGCTTTTGGTAAAGTCGTTCTAATAAGTTCATGTTTAAACAATGAACTTGCCATGTTACTGAATAGAGCCTTACGGTGGCTGCTATTCATGTTAAATTTTCTACCAGATTTACGATGTCTCATTGTCAAAAGACCTAATGTTAGTGTGATGCTGTGTGAGTTTGATCTGCAAGGTTTTCAGGCGGCCAGTTTTCCAAGCGCATACCCAGTGATAAACCTTTTAAAGCAAGAATGTCTTTTATTTCTGTTAACGATTTTTTGCCAAGATTAGGTGTTTTCAACAACTCAACTTCAGTGCGTTGAATCAAATCACCAATATAGAAAATATTCTCGGCTTTTAAGCAATTAGCAGAGCGTACCGTCAATTCAAGATCATCAACGGGGCGAAGTAAAACAGGTTCAAATACCTCTTCAACTTCCACTTTTTCATCTTCAAGCTGATCATTGACTTTTTCGAAATCGACAAAAACAGATAGCTGATCGTGAAGTATGGTTGCGGCAAGTTTAATTGTTGCTTCTGGATCAATCGTTCCGTTTGTTTCCAGTTCAATAATCAGCTTGTCTAAGTTAGTACGCTGTTCAACACGAGTGCTTTCAACTTGATAGGCTACTTTCATCACAGGACTATATGAAGCATCTAATTGCAGCGCACCGACCGCCAAGCTGTGTTCTGCATTGGCTTTACGAACGCTTACTGGCTCATAGCCTCTGCCGCGACGCACTCTGATTTTCATATTTAATACACCAGCTTGAGTCAAATTAGCAATGACTAAGTCGGGATTAACTATTTCAACATCGTGCGGCAAAGTAATGTCGCCTGCTGTAACACAACCAGCACCATTCTTACTCAGTGTCAGCTCGACTTCATCTTTTGAATGAAGGATAACAGCTAATTTTTTAAGGTTCAGTAAAATGTCAATTACATCTTCCTGAACACCTTCTATGGTTGTGTACTCGTGAAGCACGCCTTCAATTTCCACATCTGTCACTGCACAGCCTGGAATAGTAGACAGCAACACGCGCCTCAACGCATTACCCAGAGAATGACCAAAACCGCGCTCTAGCGGCTCAATCACAATCCTAGAATGATTAGGTGTCTTGCTTACGACCTCAACTAATCGAGGCTTTAACAAGCCAGAAATAGAATTCTGCATTTATGTCCCTCGAAACTACGATTATTTAGAATAAAGCTCTACAACTAGCTGTTCATTAATATCACTACCTAAATCAACACGATCAGGTAACGATGTAAATGTGCCAGACATTGCTTTTGCATCAACGTCAACCCAAGCAGGAAATCCATATTGCTCAGTAACTACTAACGCATCAACGATTCTTTGTTGTTTTTTAGCTTTTTCTCTGACTGATAATACATCGCCAGGTGCAACTTGATAAGAAGGTACATTAATCAGTGAACCATTAACCTGAATAGATTTATGACAAACCAATTGACGCGCTTCAGCTCTAGTGCAAGCAAAACCCATACGGTAAACCACGTTATCCAGTCTTGATTCAAGAAGATTCAACAAGTTTTCGCCTGTCGCGCCTTTTTTCATATCAGCGGATTTATAGTAGTTTCTAAATTGTTTTTCTAAAATGCCATAGATTCTGCGCAAGCGTTGTTTTGCTCTTAACTGCGTAGCGTAGTCAGAACTTCTAGCACGTTTAGTGCCGTGCTGACCAGGTCTTTGATCTAATTTACATTTACCTTCTAAGGATTTGCCTCTGCTTTTTAAAAACAGGTCAGTCCCTTCTCTTCGACTTAATTTACAGGTAGGTCCAAGATATCTTGCCATGATGCTACTCCAGATTTCTAAACGCGGCGTTTCTTAGGTGGACGGCAACCATTATGTGGAATGGGTGTTACGTCAACGATATTATTAATTTTAAATCCTAGGTTGTTCAAAGAACGCACCGCAGATTCGCGACCTGGACCTGGGCCCTTGATCATAACATCAAGATTTTTCATGCCGAATTCTTGCGCAACGATACCTGCTTTTTCAGCAGCAACCTGTGCGGCAAATGGAGTACTTTTTCTGGAACCACGGAAGCCTGAGCCACCTGAGGTCGCCCAAGACAAAGCGTTACCTTTTCTATCTGTAATCGTTATGATAGTGTTATTGAAAGAAGCGTGTACATGAACGATGCCATCAGCAACTTCTTTTTTGATGCGTTTTCTAGCGCGATTGGGACTAGCCATTACTTTTATCTCTTAAAGGAATATCTTATTTTCTAATCGGTTTACGCGGACCTTTACGAGTACGAGCGTTAGTTCTCGTTCTTTGTCCTCTCAAAGGCAAACCTCGGCGATGTCTTATTCCGCGATAGCAACCTAGGTCCATCAAACGCTTGATATTCATAGAAACTTCACGACGCAGATCACCTTCCACTGTCATCTTCGAAACGACACTACGAATAGCTTCCAATTGCTCTTCAGTCAGTTCTTTTATTTTTATGGAAGGTGCTATACCTACCTCAACGCAAATTTCACTTGCTGTTTGACGACCTACACCATAAATTGCAGTTAAAGCGATCACTGCGTGTTTATGATCTGGTACATTTATCCCGGCAATACGTGCCATCCAGATACTCCCCTGAGTAGTATTCTAAAGTTAAGTGCCAGATTATAGCATTACACTAATCTTGGCACAACAAATTCTAGCCTTGGCGTTGTTTATGTCTACCATCTTCACAGATGACTCTAACAACACCATTTCTTTTTACGATTTTGCACTTTCTGCAAATTGTTTTAACCGAAGCACGAACCTTCACAGCTAACTCCTAAATTATTTTTTCAGATTGGCTTTTTTCATCAAGCCTTCATATTGCTGAGACATAACATGGGTTTGCATTTGCGAAATAAAATCCATGACGACTACTACAATAATCAATAAAGACGTTCCACCAAAGTAGAACGGAACGTTCCAATATACTATTAAAAACTCAGGTAGCAAACAAACCAAAGTAATATAAAAAGCACCGATTAAAGTTAATCGTGTCATTACTTTGTCTATGTAAGCACTGGTCTGAATACCTGGTCTGATGCCTGGTAAAAATGCGCCTGATTTTTTTAAGTTTTCTGCGGTCTCTTTTGAATTAAATACCAATGCGGTATAGAAAAAACAAAAGAATATAATCGCTGTTGCGTAAAACATTACATAAACAGGCTGCCCAGGCGAGAGCATTGTAGCAACATCCTGTAGCCAACCAAAACCTTCACTATTGCCAAACCAGCCAGCTATAGTTGCTGGAAACAAAATAATACTTGAAGCAAATATAGGTGGAATAACACCCGCCATATTGAGCTTTAATGGCAAGAAACTACTTTGTCCTGCGTATAATTTACGACCTTGCTGTCTTTTCGGATAGTTAATCAGAATCCGTCTCTGACCTCTTTCCACAAAGACAACAAGTGCTGTTACTGAAATAGATAACAAGAATAACAGAATAATAAATCCGCCGTTCATTTCACCTGTTCTAGCCAGCTCCAATGTACCGCCAACTGCTTTTGGCAAACCAGACACAATACCTGCAAAGATAATCATTGAAATACCGTTGCCGATACCACGCTCAGTAACCTGCTCGCCTAGCCACATCAAGAATATGGTTCCAGTAACCAAGGTGATAGTAGTTATTGCGACAAAACCTACACCTGAATTCAAAACAACTGACAGCCCACCAGCCGTTTGATTCTGTAATGCAACAGAGATACCAATCGCTTGGAAGGTTGCCAAGACTACCGTGCCATAGCGGGTATACTGGGAAATCTTACGTCGCCCTGACTCACCCTCTTTTTTCATCTGTTCCATTGTGGGAATCACAACGGTCATCAACTGCATAATAATTGATGCTGAAATATAGGGCATGATACCAAGAGCAAACAAACTTAATCGCATCAAAGCACCACCTGAAAACATATTAAACATATCCAGAATAGAACCGCTTTGTTGCTCAAACATAACCGCTAGTGCTTTAGGATCAACTCCTGGAACAGGAATGTGCGCACCTACTCGGTAAACAAAAAAAGCACCCAAAACAAAAAGCAAACGTGCTTTCAGTTCTGAAGAACCGCCGACTTTGTTAGCCATCTGAGCTCTTGAAGTATTCACTTACGCCTCTACTTTTCCGCCAGCAGCTTCGATAGATTCTCTAGCTCCGCCAGTCACTTTAATACCTTTAAGAGTAACAGCTTTGCTAACTTCACCTGATTTAATGACTTTTGCTGTTTTAGTAAACGCAGGAACGATATTTGCGTCAATCAAAACTTTTAAATCAATAATATCAGCAACCAAGTCATTCAACTCGTGCAAGCGAACCTCAGCTGAGTACATACTTTTGCGTGAAGTAAAACCAATTTTAGGTAATCTACGTTGTAAAGGCATTTGACCGCCTTCAAAACCAACTTTATGAAAACCGCCACTACGCGCTTTTTGACCCTTGTGACCTCTGCCACAAGTTTTGCCAAGTGTACAACCAATACCGCGTCCTACGCGTTTCGATTTTTTGCGAGATCCTTCGCTTGCTTGGATGGTATTTAAAAACATTATACTTCCTCGACTTTTAGCATGTACGATACTTTGTTTATCATACCTCTGTTTTCAGCAGTATTCAGGACTTCAACTGTTTGGTTGATTTTTCGTAGTCCCAAGCCTTTTAAGCAGGCTTGATGACGTGGTAAACGTCCAAACTTGCTTTTTGTCATCGTAACACTTAATTTAGTACCAGCCATTGCAACTATCCGATAATCTGATCAACTGATAAGCCACGTTTTGCAGCTATCTGGTTAGCATTGTGCATTCCTGTCAAACCATTAATAGTTGCTCTCACAACATTAATAGGATTGTTAGTACCAATACATTTTGCTAAGACGTTATGTACACCAACTACTTCAAATACTGCTCTCATTGCGCCACCGGCAATGATACCTGTACCTTCGGAAGCAGGCTGCATATAAACTTTCGCAGCACCTGTGGTATTCATAATTGGGTATTGCAACGTATCGCCTTTTAAAGACACTTTACGCATATTTTTACGCGCTTGCTCTAAAGACTTTTGAATAGCAATAGGAACTTCGCGGGCTTTGCTCACGCCGTAACCAACGCGACCTTCACCGTCGCCTACAACTGTCAACGCAGTAAAGCCGAACACTCTACCACCTTTTACAACTTTTGCCACACGTCTTACATTGACCAACTTTTCCTGTAAACCGTCAGTACTACCTTGAGCGGGTGCTGTAGCCATTTTATTCTCCTAAAATTTCAAACCAGCTTCGCGTGCAGCATCAGCCAATGCTTTAACGCGACCATGGTATTTAAAGCCAGAACGATCAAAAGCAACTTCTGTTACGCCCGCAGCGATTGCTTTTTGAGCAACCCATTTGCCAACTTCAGTTGCAGCAGCGATATTATTGGTATTTTTTAACGCCGCTTTAATTTCTGCTTGGGTAGTTGATGCACTTGCTAACGTTGTTGTGCCATCGCCACTTATCACTTGAGCATAAATATGCTGTGATGTTTTGTGGATTGACAAACGTGTCGCGCCTAATTTTTTAATTTGGCTACGCAATTTTAATGCGCGCTTCATACGAGTTTGTTTCTTATCCATCACGCTACCTTACTTTTTCTTAGCTTCTTTTCTTGCAACATGTTCGTCAGCGTATCTGACACCTTTACCTTTATAAGGCTCTGGTGGACGATATGCCCTGATTTTTGCAGCTACTTGACCTACTTGCTGCTTGTCACTTCCCTTGACGAGTATTTCAGTTTGAGTAGGTGTTTCAACTGAAACACCTGCTGGCACTTCAAAATCAACTGGATGGGAAAAGCCCAGCGACAAACTAAGGATATTTTCTTTGGCTTGTGCTCTGTAACCAACACCAATCAGTGTCAACTTTCTCTCAAATCCAGTAGAAACGCCAGTCACCATGTTACTAACGATAGCTCTCGCAGTACCTGCTTGAGCGGTAGCATTTTTATCATCTTTATTCCACTGCATAGAAATTACATTATCAGTAATTTCCACGCTAATAGCGGGATTTAAATCAAACGATAACTGACCTTTACTGCCTTTTACGGTCATATTGTTACCCTCTAGTTTTATATCCACACCACTGGGGATAATGACCGGGGCTTTAGCAATTCTTGACATAAATCTAGCCTACATTAACAAACAGTACAGATAACTTCGCCGCCGTGTCCAATGGCACGGGCAGCTCTATCGGTCATCACACCATTTGATGTTGATACAATAGCAATCCCTAAGCCACCAAGCACTTTTGGCAATTCGTCTTTAGACTTATAAATACGCAAACCAGGTCTACTAATTCTTTTTATGTTCTCGATTACAGGCGCACCTTTATAGTACTTCAACTCGACAGTCATTTCAGTATGACTACCTGTTGTTTCGGTGCTGAAATCTGTAATATAACCTTCGTCTTTTAAGACTTGAGCAATTGATATTTTCAATTTCGACGAGGGTTGTTTAATACTTTTTTTACCAGCAGATTGACCGTTTCTTATACGGGTCAGCATATCTGCTACTGGATCTGTCATACTCATTCTAATTCTCCAACCATTACCAACTTGCTTTGACTACGCCAGGTACGTCACCGCGCATCGTTGCTTCTCTTAGCTTGTTACGACTAAGACCAAACTTGCGGTAATACCCATGTGGACGACCCGTTAAATTACAACGGTTGCGCACTCTTGTCACGCCAGAGTCTCTTGGTAATTTTTGAAGTTGTAACTGAGCAGCTTCTTTAGCTTCAAATGATGTATTTGGACTTCTAATCGCTTCTTTCAAAGCTCTACGCTTAACATCAAATTTCTTTACTAATTTCTTGCGCTTATCTTCACGCGCAATCATTGATTTTTTTGCCATGTCGAAAAGCCCTTAGTGCTTAAATGGAAAGTTGAACAGCTTTAACAACGCCAAACCTTCTTCGTTGTTTTGAGCTGTTGTGGTAATAGTAATATCCATACCACGCAAAGTGTCGATTTTGTCATAATCAATTTCAGGGAAAATGATTTGCTCTTTAACACCCATTGAATAATTACCACGACCATCAAAACTTTTAGGACTTAAGCCTCTAAAATCGCGAATTCGCGGAATAGAAATACTAATTAAACGATCCAAAAATTCATACATTCTATCGCTACGCAAAGTTACTTTGCAACCAATAGGCATATCATCACGGATTTTAAAACCAGCGATAGACTTTCTAGCCAGTGTGATAACTGGCTTTTGACCAGAAATTTTTTCCATGTCGCCAACTGCTGACAGTAAAACTTTTTTATCTGCAACCGCTCCACCTACACCCATGTTCAGGGTTATTTTGGTAATACGCGGTGCCTGCATCACAGACTTATAACCGAACTGCTCCATTAAAGCAGGAAGTACGGTTTCTTTATATACGGATTCTAATCTAGCCATGATTCACCTTACGCATCAACAACTTCATTTGTCGACTTAAAATATCTGACTTTTTTTCCATCTTCCAGAAATTTAAAGCCGACACGATCTGCTTTTTTTGTCACAGGATTATACAATCCTACATTGGAAATATTAATCGGCATATCCTTGACGATAATTCCACCTGAAACACCAGCATTTGGGTTGGGTTTTTGATTTTTCTTGACTTGATTGATGCCCTCAACTAAAACTTTGTTATCTTTCAAAACTTTAGTTACTCTACCGCTCTTACCTTTGTCTTTACCAGTACGAACGATTACATCATCGCCTTTTTTAATTTTTTGCATCTTAAAACCCCAACTTATAATACTTCAGGAGCCAGAGAGATAATTTTCATAAATTTCTCACCTCTTAACTCACGCGTTACAGGCCCAAAAATCCGTGTACCTAAGGGCTGTAAATTGTTGTTGAGAATAACAGCTGCGTTTCCGTCAAAACGAATAACAGAACCGTCTGGTCTACGAACACCTTTAGCTGTTCTCACTACTAAAGCATTGTAGACTTCGCCTTTTTTTACTCTACCACGAGGGATTGCATCTTTAATACTGACCTTGATGATGTCACCAATACCAGCATAGCGTCTATGCGAACCCCCTAATACTTTGATACACATGACCCTTTTTGCACCGCTATTGTCGGCGACGTCAAGGTTAGTTTGCATCTGAATCATGATTTATTCCTGTTATCTGTATATAAATAGCTGATTGCTATTTGTTAGCACTTTCTAAAACTGAAACCAATTTAAAGGTTTTATGCTTAGACATCGGTCTGCATGAGGTAATAGCAACGACATCACCTTCTTGACAAAGATTCTGCTCATCGTGCGCCATCATTTTAGTTGAACGCTTAATGTATTTTCCATACACAGGATGCTTTACAACTCGCTCAACTAAGACTGTAATAGTCTTGTCCATTTTATTGCTTACAACACGACCAGTGATGGTTCGCAATTTAGTTACATTTTCACTCATGATTTCGCGCTCGCCATTTCATTTAATATGGTTTGGATACGAGCCACATCGCGTCTGACCTTTTTTACTTGGTCTGGCTTGGACAGTTGACCTGTACCTTTTTGCATTCTAAGATTAAATCGCTCACGCGATAAATCGAGCATCAAAGCCCCTAACTCGTCTTTTGATTTCTGGCGTAATTCACTTGCTTTCATTACATTATTGTCCGAACGGTAAAAAGTGTCTTCAAAGGCAGTTTAGCAGCCGCCAGTGTAAATGCTTCGCGTGCCAATTCCTCAGAAACACCTTGTATTTCATACAACATAGTTCCTGGTCTGATTTGAGCAACCCAGTATTCTACACTACCCTTTCCTTTTCCCATACGAACTTCTAAAGGTTTTTTCGTAATTGGCTTATCTGGAAAAATTCTGATCCAAATTTTACCGCCACGCTTGACGTGACGAGTAATTGTTCTACGAGCCGACTCGATTTGTCTTGCAGTCAATCTGCCACGACTAACCGATTTAAGGCCATATTCACCGAAACTAACTGATGAACCACGAACAGCAGTACCGTTATTTCTGCCTTTATGTTGCTTACGGAATTTAGTTCTTTTAGGTTGAAGCATCTCTTTATCCCTTCAACTATTTTTTAGGTTCAGAATTAATAGACGCAATATGTGCGTCCATATCAAATACTTCGCCTTTGAATATCCACACTTTTATGCCGATAATTCCATAGGTAGTATTTGCTTCTGCGGTTGCGTAATCAATGTCAGCTCTTAAGGTATGTAAAGGCACTCGACCTTCTCTATACCATTCGCTACGCGCAATTTCTGCACCATTTAAACGACCACCAACGTTAATTTTAATGCCTTCAGCACCCAAACGCATAGTGTTGGTAACGGCACGCTTCATAGCACGACGATACATAATACGTTTTTCGAGCTGTTGAGCAACGCCTTCAGCAACTAGCTGGGCATCTAACTCAGGCTTTCTGATTTCTTCAACATTCACTTGAACAGGAATACCTATCATTTTAGATATTTCTTGCTTCAATACGTCAATATCTTCACCTTTTTTACCGATAACAATACCTGGTCTAGCGGTATGAATGGTGATATGTGCGTTATTCGCTGGACGATTGATTTGAATGCGACTAACTGAAGCATGAGCCAATTTTTTTCTAATAAACTCTCTAACAGTTAAATCTTGATGCAGGAATACTGAGTAATCCTGACTGTTTGCATACCATCTTGAATTCCAATCTTTGACGATACCAAGGCGTATGCCTATTGGATGTACCTTCTGACCCATTTTCTGCCCCTACTCGACTTCTGCGACTTTAATTGTAATATGGCAGGTTCTTTTAAGGATATGGTTCGCACGTCCTTTAGCTCTTGCCTTGAATCTTTTCATCGTCGCCCCTTCATTGACATAAACGGTAGACACTTTCAAATCGTCAATATCCGCACTTTCATTATGTTCTGCGTTAGCAATTGCTGACTCCAGAACTTTTTTGAAAATACCGGCCGCTTTCTTTGAACTGAATTTCAAAACATTCAGTGCCTTGTCAACGGGTAGTCCACGAATTTGATCACCAACTAAACGCGCTTTTTGTGCAGATAGCGGGGCATTATTTAATTTTGCTGAAATTTCCATCACACCTACCTAGATTTTTTATCAGCCACATGGCCTTTGTATGTACGAGTGGGTGCAAACTCACCTAATTTATGCCCGACCATGTTCTCAGAAATGAGAACTGGAATGTGCAGTCGTCCATTATGGATTGCAATAGTTAAGCCCAGCATATCTGGAATAATCATTGATCGTCTTGACCATGTTTTAATCGGTTTCCGATTATTGCTACTGACAGCATCTTCAATTTTTTTCAGAAGATGATGATCAATAAAAGGACCTTTTTTAATTGAACGCGGCATTTATGTTCTCTCTATTTCTGCTTACGACGTCTGATAATCATATTATCAGTACGCTTGTTGTTTCTTGTTTTATAGCCTTTAGTCGGCATACCCCAAGGAGATACGGGGTGTCTGCCACCAGAGGTCCGCCCTTCACCACCACCGTGTGGATGGTCAACTGGGTTCATGACCACACCGCGAACAGTAGGTCTAACGCCTCGCCATCTTGTCGCACCAGCTTTACCAAGTGAAATCAAGTTATGCTCTGAGTTTGATACTTCACCGATAACAGCGTGACAGTCTGCCATCACTTTACGCATTTCACCTGAACGCAATCTGATTGTTGCATGCACGCCGTCTTTAGCAACTAATTGCACTGAAGTACCAGCACTTCTAGCGATTTGGGCACCTTTACCTGGCTGTAATTCAACACAATGAACTGTTGTACCCATTGGAATATTTCTCAACGGCATACAATTTCCTGGTTTAACAGGCACTGTTTCTGAAGAGATAATTTCTTGACCTACAGTAAGACCCTTAGGAGCGATAATATATCTGCGCTCACCGTCTTTAAACAAAATCAGCGCAATATTGGCTGTTCTGTTTGGATCATACTCCAAGCGTTCAACAACAGCTGGAATATCTGTTTTATTCCGTTTAAAATCAATAATACGGTAGTGTTGCTTATGACCACCACCGACATGACGTGTTGTGATACGCCCGTTATTGTTACGACCACCAGTTTTGCTCTTCTTAGCGAGCAAAGGAGCATAAGGTTTGCCTTTATGCAATTCATCATTTTTGATGCGTATTACAAACCGTGATCCTGGTGACGTTGGTTTTGACTTTACAATCGCCATGCTTTCTACCGTTTCCTATTGATCTTTTGCTTTATAAATTAAGCAGCAGAGAATTCTATATCGTGACCAGACTTAAGTTTTACATAAGCCTTTTTCCAATCAGATCTTTGACCTAATGACTTACCAAACCGTTTCTGTTTGCCTTTAACGTTTAAAACTCGAACCGAATCAACTTCAACGCTAAACATCATTTCTACTGCACTTTTAACTTGTTTTTTAGTCGCTTGTTTTTGCACTTTAAAAACAAATTGTTTGTTTTTTTCAGCAGCAATTGTACTCTTCTCAGAGATAATTGGTGCTTCAAGTACACTTGCCAATTGATAGTGATTTACACTCATGCCAAGCACTCCTCTAATTGCTTCAATGCTGCTGGCGTAGCAATTACTTTATCAGCTGCCACCAATAACACAGGACTTAAATTAGCTGCTTCAATCACTTCCACATAAGGAATATTTCTTGACGCTAAAGCTAGATTCACATCTACGCTATCAACAACAATTAATATACGCTTAGCATCAATTGCTTTTAACTTTACGTTCAACTCTTTTGTTTTGACGGTTTCAGGAAGAATATCACTGCTTACCACCAGACGATCCTGTCTCAACAGCTCAGATAAAATCGAACGAATACCAACACGAAACATTTTTTTGTTTAGTTTCTGCTCGTAGTTTCTTGGTCTTGCGGCAAAAGCAACACCACCTGTACGCCAAACTGGACTACGGGTTGTTCCAGCTCTTGCGCGACCCGTGCCTTTTTGTTTCCAAGGCTTTGCTCCGCCACCGCTAACATCCGAGCGTGTTTTTTGTGCTTTAGTACCAGCACGAGCACCCGCCATATAGCGAACAACCAACTGGTGAACTAATGTTTCATTAAATGACTGACCGAAGACGGCTTCAGTAACTTCAACCATTCCAGCAGCATCTTGTTTATTTAAAGCAGGTATTTGCAAACCCATGGCTTAACCTTTATTTCGCATTTTCATGGCGGGAGTAATAATCACATCACCACCTTTGGCTCCAGGCACTGAGCCTTTCACTAAAATTAAATTTCTTTCAGTATCAATAGCATGAATAGTCAAATTCTGAACAGTTACTTTCTCTGCTCCCATGTGACCTTCCATTTTTTTGCCTTTAAAAACGCGACCAGGCGTTTGATTCATACCGATAGAACCCAATACTCTATGTGAACGTGAGTTACCATGAGTAGCGTCTTGCATACTGAAATTGTGACGTTTTATGCCACCAGCAAAACCTTTACCGATACTTTTACCTTGAACATCAATTACTTGACCCACAGTAAAAATATCTAACGGCAAGGCGGAACCAGCAGACAAATCAGCACCTTCGCCATCTTCGAGTCTAAACTCCCAAAGACCACGACCAGCTGTCACATTAGCCGCTGCATAGTGACCTGCCATTGCTTTATTGACTCTTGAAGATTTTTTATCACCTGCTGCTACTTGAACAGCACGATAACCATCAACCTCAATACTTTTAACCTGAGTAACTCTATTTGAGTCAATCTGGAGAACAGTCACAGGTACTGACGATCCATCTTCACAAAAAACTCTGGTCATACCACATTTACGACCAATAAGACCTATTGACATCTGCCAATTCCTCTATTCTTAATTCAACTTTATCTGAACATCAACACCCGCCGCAAGATCGAGCTTCATCAGCGCATCTACGGTTTTTTCTGTGGGCTCAACAATATCCAGTAATCGTTTATATGTTCTCAATTCGTACTGATCTCTCGCATCTTTATTAACATGAGGAGAAATCAAAATCGTAAAACGTTCTTTTTTAGTAGGCAAGGGAATGGGACCTTTTACTTGCGCCCCAGTTCTTCTTGCTGTTTCTACTATCTCACCAGCCGATTGATCGATCAATTTATGATCAAATGATTTCAACCGAATTCTGATAGTTTGATTAGCCATAATTATTATTACTCGATGATTGACGCAACAACACCCGCACCAACTGTACGACCGCCTTCACGAATTGCAAAACGCAGATTGTCTTCCATAGCAATAGAAGAAATCAACTTCACTTTTACAGAAATGTTGTCGCCAGGCATTACCATCTCAACGCCTTCTGGTAACTCAACCGCACCAGTAACGTCAGTCGTTCTGAAATAGAACTGTGGACGATAACCTTGGAAGAAAGGTGTGTGACGACCGCCTTCTTCTTTTGACAAAATATAAATCTCTGCATTGAAATAAGCATGTGGCTTAATGGTGTTTTTGTGAGCCAATACTTGACCACGCTCAACATCATCTCTCTTAGTGCCTCTCAATAACAAACCAACGTTATCGCCAGCTTCGCCTTGATCCAGTAATTTACGGAACATTTCAACACCAGTTACCGTTGTTGTTACTGTTGGTCTAATACCAACAATCTCAACCTCTTGACCAACTTTAATAATGCCGCGCTCAATACGACCTGTTACTACTGTACCACGACCAGAAATTGAGAATACATCTTCAACTGGCATTAAGAATGCACCATCCACAGCTCTTTCAGGCAGAGGAATATAGGTATCCAATGCCTCAACCAGTTTAATCACAGACGGCTCGCCAATTTCACTTTGATCACCTTGCAGAGCTAACAGAGCAGAACCTTTGATAATTGGCGTATCATCGCCTGGAAAATCGTACATATCCAGCAATTCTCTGAGTTCCATTTCTACCAATTCGATCAACTCTTCATCGTCAACCATATCGGCTTTGTTCAAGAACACAACGATATAAGGAACACCAACTTGTCTTGATAACAAGATGTGCTCTCTAGTTTGTGGCATTGGGCCATCAGCCGCTGAACAAACCAAAATCGCGCCATCCATTTGCGCTGCACCCGTAATCATGTTTTTTACATAGTCAGCATGACCTGGGCAATCGACGTGAGCATAATGACGAACTGTTGATTCATACTCAACATGTGAGGTTGCGATGGTAATGCCACGCGCTCTTTCTTCAGGCGCGTTATCGATTTGATCGAACGCTTTAACAATACCACCGTGTAATCTAGCCATTACAGTTGTCAATGCAGCTGTTAATGTCGTTTTACCATGGTCAACGTGACCGATTGTACCAACGTTGACGTGTGGCTTACTGCGTGAAAATTTTTCTTTGGCCATGAGTTAATACCTTGTGTTATTCAAATTATGAAGATTTTTTAATGATGACATCTGCTATATGCGCAGGTGTTTCATTGTATTTTTCAAACTGCATACTGTATGTAGCCCGCCCCTGCGTTGCTGATCGCAAATCAGTTGCATAACCAAACATTTCCGCCAACGGCACTTCGCAGCTAACTATTTTACCTGATGGCATATCGTCCATCCCGTGAATGATACCACGTCGCCTGTTAATATCACCGACAACATCACCCATATATTCTTCAGGCGTAGAGACTTCGACTTTCATTATCGGCTCAAGCAGCACTGGACTTGCCTTTCTTGCGCCTTCTCTAAAGCACATTGAACCTGCAATTTTGAAAGCTATTTCGTTCGAATCAACATCGTGATAAGAACCGTCAAATAAAGACACTTTTACATCCAAAACAGGGTAGCCAGCAAGAACTCCGCTTTTCAGCTGCTCTTGAACCCCTTTATCCACTGCTGGTATATATTCCTTGGGAACAACGCCACCAACAATTTCATTCACAAATTCATAGCCAGTTCCCGTTTCCTTGGGTTCAATTCGCAACCAAACATGGCCATACTGTCCACGACCGCCCGATTGCTTGATAAACTTTCCTTCCTGCTCAACCGTACTACGAATTGTTTCTCTGTAAGCGACCTGTGGGGCACCCACATTCGCTTCAACATTAAATTCTCTTTTCATTCGGTCAACAATAATTTCCAGATGCAACTCCCCCATACCAGAAATAATAATTTGACCAGACTCTTCATCTGTATGCACACGAAATGAAGGATCTTCCTGTGCTAATTTTGTTAAAGCAACGCCCAATTTTTCTTGATCCGCCTTAGTTTTTGGCTCTACTGCGACCGAAATAACAGGATCAGGAAACTCCATACGTTCAAGAACAATCACATCTTTAGCATCACACAGCGTATCACCTGTGGTGGTATCTTTTAGCCCAATGAATGCCGCAATATCACCCGCACAAACCGATTTAATTTCTTCCCTGCTATTGGCGTGCATCTGAACAATACGGCCAACACGCTCTCTTTTCATTTTGACGGAATTATAAATACTTTCGCCAGAGTTAAGCATCCCTGAATAAACCCTAAAAAATGTCAACGTACCAAAAGGATCTGAAACTATCTTAAATGCCAATGCTGAAAAAGGCTCGTTATCGTCCGCGTGGCGACAGGCTTCTGTTTCACCGTCTTCAAGCAACCCTGAGATAGACTTAACATCGGTTGGCGCAGGCAGATATTCAACAACCGCATCCAACATAGCCTGCACACCCTTATTTTTAAAGGCAGAACCACAAAAAGTCGGAACTATTTGATTAGCTATTGTCCGAACGCGTATACCTTGCTTTATTTCTTCATCCGTCAAAGTACCTTCTTCAAGGTATTTTTCTGTTAATTCTTCACTTGCTTCTGCGGCAGCCTCAACGACTCGCTCACGCCACTCCTGACACTGCACTTGCATGACCTCTGGAATATCCATTTCCTGAAAAGTCATACCCATATTGGATTCATCCCAATAGATAGCTTTCATTTTAATGAGATCAACAACCCCCTCAAAACTATCTTCCGCACCAATAGGCAATTGCATAGGCACTGGATGACCACCTAAACGAGCCTCAATTTGCGCAACAACCCTTAAAAAATCAGCACCCGACCTATCCATCTTGTTAACAAAGACCAGTCTAGGTACATGATATTTATCAGCTTGCCGCCATACCGTTTCCGATTGTGGCTCGACACCGCCTACAGCACAAAAAACAGCACAGGCTCCATCTAACACACGCAAGGAACGCTCAACTTCAATGGTAAAATCAACGTGACCAGGCGTATCAATTATATTAATACGATGCGATGGAAACTGCTTCTCCATGCCACTCCAAAAACAGGTTGTAGCTGCGGAGGTTATTGTAATACCTCGCTCCTGCTCCTGCTCCATCCAGTCCATGACAGCAGCACCATCATGCACCTCACCTATTTTGTGAGACACACCAGTGTAGTAAAGTACGCGCTCTGTTGTTGTGGTTTTACCCGCATCAATATGAGCCATAATACCGATATTACGATAATGCTCTATAGGTGTTTTACGCACTGTGACTTAAATAGTTCAATTACCAACGGTAATGGGAGAATGCTTTATTAGCCTCTGCCATTCTGTGGGTATCTTCACGTTTTTTAGCAGCTGAACCTTTGCTTTCAAAAGCATCCATCAACTCACCAGCCAACTTAGTAGCCATGTTTCTTTCGTTTCTTTTACGCGAAGCATCAATCAGCCAGCGCATAGCCAACGCCATACGACGCGACGGACGAACCTCAACTGGAACCTGATAAGTTGCACCGCCAACGCGACGAGATTTAACCTCGACTCTAGGCTGAACATTTTCCAACGCTTTAGACAATACTTCTAATGGCTCACTATGCCCCTTTGCTTCAATCGCATCTAAAGCACCATAGACGATACTTTCAGCAACTGATTTTTTGCCACTTTCCATAATCATATTCATAAACTTAGTCAGCATGACGCTGCCAAATCTTGGATCAGGGATAATTTCTCTTTTTGTAGCGACTCTTCTTCTCGACATCTCTATAACCTACTATTTGCCTTTAGGGCGTTTTGTTCCGTATTTAGAGCGACCACATTTTCTGTTGTTCACTCCTGAAGCATCCAGACTACCACGCACAACGTGATAACGCACACCCGGCAAATCCTTTACACGACCGCCTCTTATTAGAACTACAGAATGCTCTTGAAGATTATGACCCTCGCCGCCAATATAGCTACTAACTTCAGCACCATTAGTCAACCTAACTCTAGCCACTTTACGCAATGCCGAGTTTGGTTTTTTAGGTGTTGTGGTATAAACGCGCGTACAAACACCTCTACGCTGAGGACATGCTTCCAATGCTGGAACATTGCTTTTTTCAATTTTTTTAGCGCGCGGCTTACGAACCAATTGGTTGATCGTGGCCATATTTTATCTACTCCAGTTTACAAATTAATTGTCAGATAGCGATTGAATCGTGACACAAGTACACAAGCATAACAGCATTTCAACCCAGCCCAACACCCTATAACTTATGTGAGCTGAGTATAATACTGCGCAATCTTCCTTAGGTCAAGCTCATTTTTTAAACAGTCTGTTTATCGCCAGATTTATCCATTCAAGGCTAATTTAAGTGCTTCTTCTACATCGTCCGCATCAACAACAGCGACTCCCTCATTTTCAACCATTGGTTGTTGAGAGAATCTATTTTTTCTATGCTCATGATAGGCTAATCCTGTTCCTGCTGGAATTAACCGACCTACGATAACATTCTCTTTTAAGCCTTGTAGACTATCACTTAATCCGCGTACTGCGGCATCGGTTAGTACTCGTGTGGTTTCTTGGAATGATGCCGCTGAGATGAACGATTCAGTTGCCAGCGAGGCTTTGGTAATACCCAACAAAATAGATTCGTAGCTGGCAGGAATTTTCCCTTCCGCTTCCATTCTGTCGTTTTCTACACGCATTGCAGCACGCTCAACCTGATCGCCTTTCAAGAAGCAGGTATCGCCTGATGCAGTGATTTCAACTTTTCTCAGCATTTGACGAATAATCGCTTCAATATGTTTGTCGTTGATTTTTACACCTTGCAGACGATAAACATCTTGAATTTCTTTCACCAGATAATTAGCAAGCTCTTCTATACCGCGCAATCTGAGAATATCGTGCGGAGTCAATTCACCTTCGGCAATGGTTTCACCTTTTTCCACATACTCACCTTCAAATACGGTGATGTGTCGCCATTTAGGTATCAAGGTTTCGACTTGCTCACCTGCGGCATCTGTAATAATAACGCGCTGCTTACCTTTAGTTTCCTTACCAAAAGAAACCGTACCACTGGCTTCTGCCAATATAGCGGGATCTTTGGTTTTTCTTGCTTCAAATAAATCAGCTACGCGCGGCAAGCCACCTGTAATATCACGGGTTTTACTAGATTCTTGTGGAATTCTAGCCAGTACGTCACCGACTTTTACTTCACCACCGTCTTTAATACCAGCAATCGCACCTGCGGGCAGGAAGTACTGCGCGGGAATTTCGGTACCTGGTAAGTAGATAGTACCGCCGTCGCTATCGGTCAGCTTCACCATAGGACGTAATTCTTTACCCGCACTACCACGTTGCTTAGGATCGGTTACGACCAGTGAGCTTAAGCCTGTGACATCGTCAGAGTGTTTTTGTACGGTGACACCGTCAACAAAGTGAATCAGCTCAACAATCCCGTCTACTTCTGTGATAACAGGATGAGTATGTGGATCCCAAGTAACGATAATGTCGCCTGCGTTGATTCGACTGCCTTCCTGCACTGATAAAACAGCACCGTAAGGAATTTTATAACGCTCTCTTTCACGACCGTAATCATCGACCACGCCGACCTCGCCCGACCGAGAAACAGCAACCAGATTGCCTTCACGGTTGATGACCGATTTTAGGTTATTCAAGCGCACTGTACCCGCTGATTTAACCTGCACATTACTGATAGCTGCTGAACGAGATGCCGCACCACCGATGTGGAAAGTACGCATGGTCAACTGTGTACCTGGTTCACCGATAGATTGCGCCGCAATAACGCCGACCGCTTCACCGATATTGACCAAATGCCCACGACCTAAATCACGACCATAACACGCTGCACAAACACCGTGTCTGTTTTCACAGGTAATAATAGAGCGAACAATTACTTGGTCGATACTGTACTCTTCTAATACGCTCACCCAATGTTCGTCTAATAACGTGCCATTAGGCACGATGATTTTCTCACCTGCACCATCCATGATGTCACCTACAGCAACACGTCCTAACACGCGCTCTGATAACGGTTCAACCACGTCGCCACCTTCAATAATAGGTGTCATAATCAAACCATTAGACGTACCGCAATCATCGCCGATAATAACGAGATCTTGTGCAACATCGACTAAACGACGTGTTAAGTAACCTGAGTTTGCGGTTTTCAATGCGGTATCAGCAAGACCTTTACGCGCACCATGAGTCGAAATAAAGTATTGCAATACGTCCAAACCTTCACGGAAGTTTGCAGTAATAGGTGTTTCGATAATTGAACCGTCCGGTTTCGCCATCAAACCACGCATACCCGCCAACTGCCGAATCTGTGCCGCAGAACCACGCGCACCAGACTCTGCCATCATGAAGATAGAGTTAAAGGATTTTTGCTTAACAATATTACCCTCGGCATTCACTACTGATTCTTCGCCCAGACCATCCATCATCACCTTAGCGACTCTATCATTGGCATGAGACCAAATATCAACAACTTTATTGTAGCGTTCGCCGTCGGTGACTAAACCAGACGAATATTGACGTTGAATTTCGCTTACTTCGTCATCGGCTGCTTTAATAATATTGACTTTTTCCGCAGGAATCGCCATGTCTTCGATACCGAAAGAGACACCTGAAATGGTGGCATAACGGAAACCCAAGTACATCAATTGGTCAGCCAATATAACGGTATCTTTATTGCCTAAAAAGCGGTAGCTGTAATTCACCAAACGCGAGATGTTCTTTTTAGTCATATCGCAGTTGACGATGTCAAACGGCATACGATCTGGCAATATTTCCCAAATCAACGCACGACCGACTGTGGTATGTACACGATGGACCTTATCCTCCAGAACACCTTGTTCATTGGCTACTTTTTCAGTAATACGCAATTGAATTTTAGACTGTAGCTCTACGGTTTTAGCAAGCAGGGCTTTGTGTATTTCTGCCACAGTACCGAAAATACTGCCATCACCTTTGGCGTTGATTTTTTCACGGCTGATGTAGTACAAACCCAATACCACGTCTTGTGACGGGTTGATAACAGGCTCACCGTTTGCAGGTGACAGAATGTTATTGGTTGCCATCATCAGGGTACGCGCTTCCAACTGTGCTTCTATAGACAGTGGAATATGTACCGCCATCTGGTCACCGTCAAAGTCGGCGTTGAACGCGCTACACACCAAGGGATGCAGCTGAATCGCTTTACCTTCGATAAGTGTCGGTTCAAAGGCTTGGATGCCCAATCTGTGTAAAGTCGGCGCACGGTTCAGCAGAATTGGATGTTCACGAATCACTTCTTCGAGAATATCCCACACTTCCGCGCCTTCGCGTTCGACCATTTTTTTAGCCGCTTTAATCGTTGTTGCCAAGCCGCGCAGTTGTAATTTACTGAAAATAAACGGTTTGAATAACTCCAACGCCATTTTTTTCGGCAAACCGCACTGGTGCAATCGTAAGGTAGGTCCTACCACGATGACCGAACGACCTGAGTAATCGACACGTTTACCCAATAAGTTTTGGCGGAAACGTCCTTGCTTACCTTTAATCATGTCCGCTAACGATTTTAACGGTCTACGGTTAGTACCAGTAATCGCGCGACCACGTCTGCCGTTATCCAACAGCGCATCGACTGATTCTTGCAACATCCGTTTTTCGTTACGCACGATAATATCAGGTGCATTCAGGTCTAACAGTCTGTTTAAACGATTGTTGCGGTTGATAACACGGCGATATAAATCGTTCAAATCTGAAGTCGCAAAACGACCGCCATCCAAAGGAACCAAGGGGCGCAATTCGGGTGGCAAAACGGGTAATACTTTTAAAATCATCCATTCGGGACGATTTTTTGAAGTCACCAACGCATCCATCACTTTGAGGCGTTTGGCGTACTTTTTAATTTTAGTTTCTGAACTGGTCGAATTGATTTCTTCGCGTAAAATCTCAACTTGTTCTTTTAAATCGATGCTTTTTAATAAGTCATAGATAGCTTCCGCGCCCATTTTGGCGACGAATTCGTCACCGTGTGTTTCTACGGTATCGAGATATTCATCATCAGTCAGTAATTGCCCTTTGGTTAAAGGGGTCATGCCTGGATCTAAAATTACGAATGATTCAAAATACAACACACGCTCAATCTCACGCAATGTCATATCCAATAACAACGCGATACGCGAAGGCAATGATTTTAAAAACCAGATATGTGCAACAGGGCTGGCTAAATCAATATGCCCCATACGCTCACGGCGCACTTTAGACAAAGTAACTTCCACGCCGCATTTTTCGCAGATAACACCACGATGTTTTAATCTTTTATATTTGCCGCACAGACATTCATAATCACTGATAGGTCCAAATATTTTGGCGCAGAACAGCCCATCACGCTCAGGTTTGAATGTACGATAGTTGATAGTTTCTGGTTTTTTTACTTCGCCATAAGACCACGAGCGAATCATATCAGGCGAGGCCAGACCTATGCTGATGCCGTCAAAATCGTCAGCGCGACCTTGGCGTTTTAGGAAGTTCATTAAATCTTTCAAGAGTTTGTCCTCTTTAAATTGTTTCTGATGTAGTTCAGCCGTGTAGGGTACGCATTGCGTACCCTACCTACGAGGAGTGTTTATTCCCTTTCTAACTCGATATTGACTGCCAATGAACGAATCTCTTTAAGCAATACGTTAAATGATTCGGGCATACCCGCTTCCATTTTATGATTGCCATCGACGATGTTTTTATACATCCGCGTTCTACCAGTCACGTCATCGGATTTAACCGTCAACATCTCTTGCAAGGTATAAGCCGCACCATAAGCTTCTAACGCCCAGACTTCCATTTCTCCGAAACGTTGTCCACCAAATTGCGCTTTACCGCCCAAAGGTTGTTGCGTTACCAAACTGTAAGGACCTGTAGAACGTGCGTGCATTTTGTCATCGACCAAGTGATTCAGTTTCAGCATATACATATAGCCAACTGTCACTTCACGCTCAAAAGGTTCGCCTGTTAAACCGTCAAACAATTGGACTTGTCCATGCTCTGGCAAATCAGCCAACCGTAACATAGTACGAATTTCTTCTTCACTGGCACCATCGAATACAGGCGTTGCCATAGGCACACCGGCAACCAAATTAGCCGCCATTTCTAAAATTTCCTTATCAGTAAATGAGTCTAAGTTTTCCTTACGACCACTACTGTTATAAATTTTATCCAGATATTCTCTGATGGCAGTTACTTTAGCTTTTTCTTGGTCATACTGGGCTTCCAGCATCTTACCAATTTTGATACCCAAGCCTTTAGCCGCCCAACCTAAATGGGTTTCCAGTACCTGCCCAACGTTCATACGAGACGGTACGCCTAACGGATTCAGTACGATGTCAACAGGATTACCGTCAGCGGTAAACGGCATATCTTCAATCGGTCTGATCATCGAGATAACACCTTTGTTACCATGACGACCCGCCATTTTATCACCCGGTTGAATGCGTCGTTTCACAGCTAAGTACACCTTAACCATTTTCAACACACCCGGTGCTAAATCATCACCCATGGTGATTTTTTTGCGTTTTACTTCAAACTTTTCATCAAAATCTTTGCGTTGCTGTTCAATTTGCGCAGAAACGGTTTCGAGTTGAACATTAAGCTCTTCCTCTTTCATTTTGATTTTCAGCCAATCGGAATGCTTGATGCTATTCAAATAATCCAGACTGATTTCAGTACCTGCTTTTAGCTGACCTGCGCCTGCTTGGGCAACTTTACCGTCCAGCATTTTAGCAACCCGCGCAAAAATATCTTCTTCAAGAATTTTCAGCTGGTCATCCAAGTCTTTGCGGTAACGTTTAATGGCATCTTGCTCAATGTCTAACGCGCGTTTGTCTTTTTTCACGCCGTCACGAGTAAACACCTGCACGTCGATAACCGTACCTTCAATACTGCCTGGTACGCGCAACGAGGTGTCTTTTACATCAGCGGCTTTTTCACCGAAAATAGCGCGTAACAGTTTTTCTTCTGGAGTCAGTTGCGTTTCACCTTTAGGTGTCACTTTACCAACCAGAATATCGCCGCCTTTGACTTCCGCACCGACATAAACAATGCCTGACTCATCCAATTTGGATAAGGCTTCTTCACTGACGTTAGGAATATCAGCCGTAATTTCTTCTGGACTGTGTTTCGTATCACGCGCGACACAGGTTTTTTCTTCAATATGAATGGTGGTGAAACGATCTTCTTTTACAACACGTTCAGACACTAAAATCGAGTCTTCGAAGTTGTAACCATTCCACGGCATGAACGCAACCAGCATATTCTGCCCTAATGCAAGTTCACCCATGTCAGTCGAAGGACCATCTGCCATAATGTCGCCCGCTTGCACGATGTCGCCCGGCTTGACTAATGGTTTTTGGTTAATACAAGTATTTTGGTTAGAACGGGTATATTTAATCAGGTTATAAATATCAACCCCTGATGTACCTGTTTCGGTTTCTGTATCATTAACGCGCACTACGATACGCGCAGCATCAACCGCTTCAATTTTACCGCCGCGTGTTGCAACAACGGTTACGCCTGAGTCTTTTGCTACTGTTCTTTCCATGCCTGTACCCACTAACGGCTTTTCAGCTCTCAGTGTTGGTACCGCTTGACGCTGCATGTTTGATCCCATTAATGCGCGGTTCGCGTCATCATGTTCTAAGAATGGAATAATTGACGCAGCGACTGAAACGATTTGCTTGGATGATACGTCCATATACTGCACAGTATCGGACATCGCCAACGCAAACTCATCTTTATGACGGCAAGATACCAAGCCATCGACTAATTTACCCTCTGCGTTGACCGGTACACTGGCCTGCGCAATAACAAACTCACCTTCTTCGATAGCAGACAAGTAATCCACTTGATCGGTTACTTTGCCATCAATTACTTTACGATAAGGCGTTTCCAAGAAACCATAGTTATTGGTACGCGCATAAACCGACAGCGAGTTAATCAAACCGATGTTTGGTCCCTCTGGCGTTTCAATCGGACACACACGGCCATAATGCGTAGCGTGTACGTCACGGACTTCAAAGCCTGCGCGTTCTCTAGCTAAACCACCGGGTCCTAAAGCAGATACACGGCGTTTATGTGTCACTTGTGATAATGGATTATTTTGATCCATAAACTGTGACAATTGGCTAGAACCAAAAAATTCTTTTACCGCCGCAGACACAGGCTTGGCATTAATAATTTCTTGCGGCACCAAACCTTCTGAATCAGCCAAAGTTAAACGTTCTTTGACAGCTCTTTCGACACGCACCAAGCCAACACGGAACTGGTTTTCAATCATTTCACCGACTGAACGCACCCGTCTGTTACCTAAATGGTCAATATCATCAACTACGCCATTACCATTGCGGATTTTTATCAGTTCTTTAAGAACATCAATAATGTCATCTTTGGTCAGCGTACCCGTGCCGATAATTTCTTCTCTACCTAAACGACGGTTAAACTTCATCCGTCCTACAGTGGATAAGTCATAGCGTTCATCAGTAAAGAATAAATTTTGGAATAAATTTTCCGCAGATTCTTTAGTAGGTGGCTCACCAGGACGCATCATGCGATAGATTTCAACCAAAGCCTCTAATGGGTTGGTTGTATTGTCTATGCGCATTGCATTGGAAATATAAGGGCCATTATCCAAGTCATTGACAAACAAGGTATTCAGTTCAGTAATACCACTGTCGATACAGCGATCAATCAGAACTTCAGTCAATTCATCGTTTACATTGGCAATTAATTCGCCAGTGCTTTGGTCAATAATGTTATGACCGAGAATCTTACCAACCAAGTAAGACTTAGGAGCTTCCACTTGGGTCAGTCCGACCTTGTTCATCTCACGGATATGCTTGGAAGTAATCCGTCGTCCTTCTTCAACCAGAACTTGATCGTTATTTTTAATATCAAATGCTGCAATTTCACCACGCATTCTTTCAGGAACGATGTGAAATAAACATTTATCAGCACTTAATGTGAATTTATTGGTCTCGAAGAATATTTTTATCATATCTTCGTTATCGTAGCCCAAGCCTCTCAACAGAATGGTGGCTGGAATTTTTCTACGACGATCTATGCGCACATAAACGCAGTCTTTGTGGTCAAATTCAAAATCCAACCAGGAACCGCGATAAGGAATAACACGCGCATTAAACAGCAATTTACCAGATGAATGGGTTTTACCCTTATCATGGTCAAAAAATACACCCGGTGAGCGATGTAATTGCGAGACAATAACTCGCTCGGTACCATTAATAACAAATGTACCGTTATCCGTCATTAAAGGCAGTTCGCCCATATAAACTTCTTGCTCACGGATGTCTTTAACAACCTTGGCATTTACAGGAGTTTCTTTATCATAGATAACCAGTCGCACCAGCACACGCAAAGGCGCGGCAAAAGTCGCTCCTCGTTGTTGACACTCTCTGACATCAAATAAAGGCTCGCCTAATCTATACTTTACATATTCCAGTACCGCATAGCCTGAATGGCTTTCAATTGGGAATACGCTGGAAAATGCCGCGTGTAAGCCAGTATCAGTGCGCTTTTCGGGCGTAGCACCTGATTGCAAAAAACTGGCATAAGAATCTATTTGCGTTGCTAAAAGATACGGGACATCAAGCACCTCAGTGCTTTTCCCAAAGTTGTTTCGTATACGCTTTTTTTCGGTAAAAGAGTAGGACATATCGCTTCCAAACCTTTTCATCATGAATTGTGTCTACTGTGCGGCGTGCAACAGGGGATAACTGCTGGAGACATAAATATTGAACATTTATGAAGCAGTAAAAGGCCGGTGACATAAGCCACCAGCCCTATTTACCAAGGCGTAAGCCTTAGTGTCTGTCAACGATATTATTTAACGTCGACAGTCGCGCCTGCTTCTAACAGTTGCGTTTTAATTGTTTCTGCTTCTGCTTTAGGTGCGCCTTCTTTCAGGACAGTCGGTACGCCTTCAACAGCGTCTTTCGCTTCTTTCAAGCCTAAGCCTGTGATACTACGAACTGCTTTAATAACGGCTACTTTATTTTCGCCGAAGCCAGTCAGAATAACATCAAATTCTGTTTGCTCTTCAACAACAGCTGCGGCTACAGCTGGACCTGCGGCTACAGCAGCTGCTGCAGATACGCCGAATTTTTCTTCCATCGCTGAAATTAAGTCAACGATTTGCATAACGGTCATATTGGAAACGGCTTCCAAAATGTCTTCTTGTGATATTGCCATTGTGAGTTTCTCTAAAAAATAGTTCTAAACCGCCGATACGACGGAATAACAGGTTTAACGAAATTATGCGGCTTCTTGCTCTTGCATCTGATCGCGAAGTGCAGCCAACGTACGAGCCAACTTCTCTGTAGGTGCTTTCATAACCGACATCAACAAGCTGATACCTTGATCGCGTGTCGGCAAACTTGCCAAACGCGCTAATTCAGACGCATCATAAGATTGACCGCCAATAGCAACAACCTTAGTAATTAATTTGTCATGGGTTTTGGCAAAATTACTGATTAAACGTGCTGCACAGCCTGGGTCTTCCATTGAAAATGCAATCAGCAAAGGACCAACCAAGCTGTCTTGCATACATTCAAACTCAGTACCTGCTATTGCACGTTTTGCCAGAGTATTTTTTACCACGCGCAAATAAACGCCTGTTTCTCTCGCCGTTTTACGCAGTTCGGTTAATTCCGTTACTGTTAAACCACGATATTCTGCTACAACAGCAGAATGGGCTTTTGCGGCGTATTGAGCAACTTCTTCTACGACGACTTTTTTGCCATCTAAATTGAGTGCCACAGTTTACCTCCGGTAATGTTCTGGGTATCCAGATAAATAAAACGCACTCCAGTGGAATGCTTCCTTACGGTTTTCCCCATTCAGGATCCAGCCCGTCTACGCAGGAACATAGCTTTTCAACCATGTGAAGATTAAGTTTTGCAACACCTGCGGTCTTTGACGGTTACCGAATAAACGGCAACCCAAAGTTCTTTTAATGCTTAGCCGTTCAGACTACCAAGATCTAACCACAAACCAGGTCCCATCGTTGAAGATAGAGTGATTTTTTTGATATAAATACCTTTTGCAGCAGTTGGCTTCATTCTTTTTAAATCGACAAGTAATGCTTCCAAGTTACCTTGAATTGCTTCCGCTTCAAATGCTACTTTACCCAATGTGCAATGAATAATGCCTGATTTATCAGTACGATAACGCACCTGACCTGACTTGGCATTTTTAACAGCCGTTGCAACATCAGCAGTCACTGTGCCGACTTTAGGATTAGGCATTAAGCCTCTTGGTCCTAAAATTTGACCTAATTGACCAACAACGCGCATTGCATCAGGAGACGCAATAACTACGTCAAAATTCATTTCGCCTTTTTTGACCAAGTCGCCTAAATCGTCCATACCGACAATATCAGCACCAGCGGCTTTAGCTGCTTCAGCATTTGCGCCTTGTGTAAATACTGCAACGCGAACAGTTTTACCTGTACCGTTTGGCAATACTGTTGCACCACGCACGTTTTGATCTGATTTGCGAGGATCTACGCCTAAATTAACACTTACATCAATCGCTTCAGCAAATTTAGCTGTACCAAGTTCTTTCAATATCGCGACTGCTTCAGCAATTGAATATTGTTTGGTTTTATCAACTTTTTCTTTAATAATTTTCGCTTTTTTGGATAACCTAGCCATTATAATCCCTCCACATTCAGACCCATGCTACGCGCACTGCCTGCAATTGTTTTTACTGCCGCTTCAAGATTTGCAGCGTTTAAATCTTCCATTTTAATTTTTGCAATTTCTTCTATTTGCTCACGAGTCACAGTACCGACTTTTTTAGTATTCGGATTAGGACTACCACTTTTAATACCGACTGCTTTTTTCAGAAGAATTGATGCAGGCGGCGTTTTGGTAATAAAAGTAAAGCTGCGATCACTATAAACAGTGATAACTACTGGTAAAGGCAAACCTTTTTCTACATCTTGAGTTTTTGCATTGAATGCTTTACAAAACTCCATGATATTAACGCCACGCTGACCTAACGCAGGACCGACGGGTGGACTTGGATTTGCTTCACCTGCTTTTACTTGCAGCTTAATGTATGCCGTTATTTTTTTTGCCATTTTTTACTCCTATGTGGGTACAAGCGCGCAATGCTCCCCTTTTAGACACAAAAAATCCCTATCTTACACAGATAGAGATTTAGTAATTGCTAATTACAAAAATAATTAACCTTTTTCAACCTGATTAAAGCCCAATTCAACAGATGTTGAGCGTCCAAAAATAAGCACCGATATTTTCAGCTTATTTTTGTCATAATTAACTTCTTCGACAACCCCATTAAAATCCTTAAACGGCCCATCAACAACCCTGATTACTTCGCCGACTTCAAATAAAGTTTTAGGTCGAGGCTTATCAACACCTTCCTGAACTCTATCTAGTATGGACATTGCTTCCTTTTCAGAAATAGGAGCTGGACGATCAGATGTACCACCTATAAATCCTAAGACCCTAGGCACATCCTTAACCAAATGCCACGTTTCATCTGTCAATTCCATTTGAACCAACACATAACCAGGAAAGAATTTCCGTTCACTTTTTCTCTGTTGACCCATGCGCATTTCAACGACTTCCTCGGTAGGAACCAATATTTGTCCGAAATATTGTTCTAAGCCTTCACGCTTAACTCTCTCTTCCAAGGCTTGCTTAACTTTATTTTCAAAGTTGGAATAGGCGTGTACCACATACCAGCGCAAAGCCATATTCTATCCGCCCTGACCTGTTAGCAGACGCACTCCCCAAAAAAGGAACATATCTAAAAACCAGAGGATAAGACCGACAATGGTAACCATCGCAAATACTAACAAAGTAGTACGCATAGTTTCTTCGCGAGTAGGCCAAATGACTTTTCTTACTTCCTGCTTGGCTTCTAAAATAAAAAGCCATACGCTTTTCCCTGTGTCAGTAGTAAGCATTAAACCCACCACAGCCAGAACAACGATCAATAGACCGACAACTCTGTATACAAGAGGAATGGCTTCTGAGAAATAGTAGAATGCTGCTACAGCGGCAACCACAAAGACAACGGAAAAGACTTGCTTGACGACATCAAAAAGAGCTGTCGGTGCTTCTGCTTGAGTTTTCATGTGTTATTTATTATGAACGAGATGCTATTTATTACTTTAACTGAATGGCAGGCCAGGAGGGTCTCGAACCCCCAACCAGCGGTTTTGGAGACCGCCATTCTACCAATTGAACTACTGACCTATTCAGAAAAAATCGAACTTACTATGATACATCAACTAAAAGCATTATTCAACTATCAATTAAAAATGTTAATCAAAATTTAACCGTTAGTCAAGCACTCTTCAAGCCAAGAACGACCCACACCCTCAGTTCAAACAGAGCATACCCTGCTTCACAATCCAACAACTACTTTTGCAAGCACATCTTTTTTAGAAATGGAGCTCATAACCGGATTTGAACCGGTGACCTCTTCCTTACCAAGGAAGTGCTCTACCTACTGAGCTATATGAGCCTAACTGATAGATTATGGAGCGGGTGATGGGAATCGAACCCACGTGATCAGCTTGGAAGGCTGGAGTTCTACCATTGAACTACACCCGCAGACTCATAACTCAAAAGATGGTGGAGGGGGGAGGATTCGAACCTCCGAAGGCAGAGCCGGCAGATTTACAGTCTGATCCCTTTGGCCGCTCGGGAACCCCTCCAATGTTTGGATAAGCTGTGCATTGTATGGCACAAAACACACTTCGTCAACCAATTATTTTATAAAATCAAACAAATAACTCAAGAGCAATAAAAAATCTCTTTATAAACCGTTCGTTTAGCCGCACAATTAGCAACATGAACCATAAAAAATAATTGTTTAACCTTACGGAAATCTAATGAGTCAAACGCGTACCAATGCACGAAAAGCCGCCGTTCAAGCACTATACCAATGGCAAATGACAGGGCAAAACCTGAGTGAAATTGAGAGACAGTTTTTAGAAGAAGAGCGATTAAAAGATGCTCAAAAGAGTTATTTTACCGAGCTATTCCACGGCGTACCCAAGAATTTAGAATCAATTGATCTGGCTTTAAGTGAATTTGTTGATCGCCCTGTGGATAATATTGACCCTGTAGAAAGGGCGATTTTAAGAATTGGTGTTTATGAGCTGTCGTTCCGTTTAGATATGCCCTACCGCGTGGTTCTGAACGAAGGCATTAATCTCGCTAAATATTTTGGTGCTGACGGCAGTCATCGCTACATAAACGGTATTTTAGATAAAGTCGCTCAACAAACCCGCGCTATCGAAATTAACGCCAAAGCCAAAACGCATTCAAAATAGCCTTATGCCTCTTTCTGAATTCGCGCTGATTCAGCGTTTTTTTACCCGGCAAGCAGTGACAAATTCATCAACCCGACTGGGAATTGGTGATGACTGCGCATTATTGTCGATACCAGACGGCTATGAACTGGCAATCACCACCGACACAATGGTGGAAAATGTGCATTTTTTTAAAGATACCGACCCCGCGCAACTCGGTCATAAACTACTTGCTGTTAATTTAAGCGACTTAGCCAGCATGGGTGCAAAACCGCTGTCAGTGACACTGGCACTCACCGTGCCCAGCGTCAACGAAGCGTGGTTAAGCGCGTTTGCCACAGGTTTTTTAACTTTAGCCGAACGCTATGGCGTTGATTTAATTGGCGGAGACACTACCGCTGGTGCATTAACGCTCACCGTACAAGCCTTAGGCTTAGTGCCGCGCGGTCTGGCACTCACCCGCTCAGCGGCAAAAGTCGGTGATTTTATTTACCTGTCGGGCAATATCGGTGATGCGGGCTTAGGCTTGAAAATTACTCAAGGCTATCAATGCGCCGACCTTGACAACGCGCTCAAACAATTTAATCAACCAGAACCTGCCTGCAACATAGGGCAGAAATTGTGCGGTGTAGCAAATGCCTGTATTGATATATCCGATGGTTTAAGCAGTGATTTAGGGCATATCCTGCAACAAAGTCAAGTCGGCGCGTGTGTGTTTTGGGATGAGTTACCCTTATCTACTGCCGTATTAACCTACATCAATGATACAGGCGACTGGTTACTGCCGCTGGTGGCAGGTGATGATTATCAACTGTGTTTTACCGTCAGCCCCGAAAAAATCGCGCAAGTGCCTGAGGGCTGTCAAAAAATAGGTATTATTGAAGCTGAACCCGGCTTGCGGCTTAACAAAGCGGGCATCATCCAATCATTAGAGGTCAAAGGTTATGAGCATTTTTCTTAAGCCCCATTACGGTAACGCCCGGCTAACCCCGAAGCAGATAATGACGGATCCCGTGTTATTTCTGGCTTTCGGTTTCGGCTCTGGATTAGCCAAAAAAGCCCCTGGAACGTGCGGCACAGTCGCCGCCATTCCTGTGTATTATTTATTTGCTCAAACCAATAGTTTGATTTATAGCCTGCTCACCATTATCGCTACGGTCATCGGCGTATGGTTTTGTGATGTGGCAGCGAAAAAACTCGATGAACATGATTTTGGCGGCATTGTCTGGGATGAAGTGGCGGGATATTTAATTACCATGTGGTTTGTACCATTCACTTGGCAGGCGATGCTGATTGGCTTTGTCCTGTTTCGTTTTTTCGACATTCTAAAACCGTGGCCGATTAAATGGATAGACAAACAAGTTCACGGCGGCTTGGGCATTATGCTGGATGATGTATTAGCTGGTGTATTTGCGGGTGCATTGTTACTGTTAGCCGTGCGGCAATTTGGTTTTTGATGGTTTTTACTGTTACGCGGGGGTTAAAAACATATTTCTACCCCCGCTATAAACACGAGTTCACAAAATCATCCCGTCGTTGATACCGACAATCTAGGCGTTAAATACCGTTATGCTGTTATAATAGACTCCTTTTCAAATTATGCTGATGGTCGTACCGCTTGGCGTAACCTCTTAGAACCTCACTACATTAAAACACCGTGGATTTAAAACATATTCGTAACTTCTCCATTATCGCGCATATCGATCATGGCAAATCAACGCTTGCCGACCGTTTTATTCAACTTTGCGGCGGCTTAAGCAACCGTGAAATGTCAGCACAAGTGCTTGATTCAATGGACATTGAAAAAGAACGCGGCATAACTATTAAAGCACAGAGTGTCACACTGGACTTTAAAGCGAAGGACGGCGAAACCTATCAACTTAATTTTATTGATACCCCTGGTCACGTCGATTTTTCCTATGAAGTATCACGCTCATTAGCAGCTTGCGAAGGCGCGTTATTAGTGGTGGATGCAGCACAAGGTGTAGAAGCGCAGAGTGTGGCGAATTGTTATACCGCGATTGAACAGGGACTGGAAGTTGTCCCTGTGTTGAATAAAATCGACTTACCCTCAGCTGAACCTGAGCGAGTGAAGGCAGAAATTGAAGAAGTCATTGGTATTCCTGCTGATGAAGCCTTGATGATAAGCGCGAAGACGGGCTTAGGTGTTCAGGACGTATTGGAACAACTGGTCATTAAAGTACCACCCCCCGAAGGCAACATCGACGGGCCGTTGCAAGCCCTGATTATTGACTCGTGGTTTGATAGCTATTTGGGCGTGGTATCGCTGGTGCGTATTGTTCACGGCAGCATCAAACGGAAACAAAAAATCACCATCATGTCTACAGGCAAGTCGTTTCTCGCTGAAACGGTCGGCGTATTTACCCCGAAACGTCTGGAAAAAGACATTTTAAACACCGGCGAAGTAGGCTACGTTGTCGCGGGTATTAAAGATATTTTCGGCGCACCTGTCGGCGATACCATCACTTGGACGGACAAGCCCGCCGCTGAACAATTGACCGGTTTTCAACGTGTGCAACCGCGCGTTTTTGCGGGTTTATACCCCGTCAGCTCGGATAATTATGAAGACCTGCGCGAAGCTCTGAATAAATTAAATTTAAACGATGCCGCGTTACAATTTGAACCTGAAACTTCGCAAGCTCTAGGTTTTGGTTTTCGTTGCGGCTTTTTGGGTATGCTGCACATGGAAATTGTGCAGGAACGCTTAGAGCGTGAATATGACGTTGATTTGATTACTACCGCACCCACGGTAATTTATGAAATCATTACGCAAAACGATGAAGTTCTCATGGTGGATAATCCTGCCAAACTGCCTGAAAGCGGTCTCGTTAAAGAAATTCGTGAGCCGATTATTCGTGCTAATATCTTAGTACCGCAAGCCTATTTAGGCGCGGTCATTACCCTGTGTATCGAGAAACGCGGCGTACAAAAAGATATGCAATATGTCGGCTCGCAAGTATCGTTACATTATGAAATGCCGCTCAGCGAGGTGGTACTTGACTTCTTTGATAGATTAAAATCTGTCAGTCGCGGTTTTGCCTCATTTGATTATGAGTTTTTACGTTTTCAACTCGCCGATTTAGTAAAACTGGATGTGCTGATTAATGGCGAAAAAGTCGATGCTTTATCCATCATTGTTCACAAAGATAATAGCGCGTCACGCGGTCGTGCCTTGGTGGAAAAAATGAAGGATCTGATTCCCAAGCAAATGTATGAAGTCGCTATTCAGGCGGCGATTGGCTCTAAAGTTATCGCACGCTCTACTGTTAAAGCGATGCGTAAAGATGTGACTGCAAAATGTTATGGCGGTGACATCAGCCGTAAGAAAAAATTATTGCAGAAACAGAAAGAAGGTAAAAAACGCATGAAACAAGTGGGTAATATTGAAATACCTCAAGAGGCATTTTTAGCCGTATTGCAACTGAATAAAGAATAGCACCGCTTAGTTTGGAATGACTGCGAGTCATTAAATAAACATTCACTCGTTTCCACCCGGAGTATGAAAGCGAGAAAATAATTTTTTTACTATTAGGATTGTTATGGATTTTGATTTTTCCTTTTTTTTGTTTGTCGCAACCATTGTAACAGGTGTTATCTGGGGCGGTTATTTGCTGTTTCTTAAATCCCAAGAACGGGTTTTTGATGAAGCCAATGAGCCGTTGGCGGTTGAATACGCACGCTCTTTCTTCCCTGTGGTCTTAATTGTCTTACTGCTACGCTCATTTTTAGCCGAGCCTTTCCGCATTCCGTCCGCATCCATGATGCCAACGCTGCTAATCGGTGATTTCATTCTGGTCAATAAATTTACTTACGGCATACGACTACCTGTTATTAATACCAAAATAGTGGAGATGAACGAACCTGCACGCGGTGATATTGTGGTGTTTCGTTACCCTAAAGACCCTACCGTTGATTACATTAAGCGCGTCATTGGTTTGCCAGGTGATAAAATTACTTATGACGATAAAAAACTCACTGTAAATGGACAGGCTGTCAGCTATAAATCATTCGGTTTCTACCAAGGTATCGGACAGGGAGTTGATATGACCGGTGCTGAGCAGTTACTGGAAAATTTAACCGGCGTGGAACACAATATTCTTATCAGACACGGTGTATCTTCCGCTGAAGGTTCGTATGTTGTCCCTGAGGGTCAGTATTTTGTCATGGGCGATAACCGTGATAACAGTAATGATGGTCGTTATTGGGGCTTTGTGCCAGAAGAAAATTTAGTCGGTAAAGCCTTTTTTATCTGGATGAGCTGGGACTGGCAAGACAAAGGTGTCGGTCTAAGTCGTATCGGTACTGTATTAAAATAACTTTCTTTAATTAACTGTGTGGAGAGAAAAATGAAATTGTCACCTAAAAAGCAACAAGGCATGACCATGATTTCAATGGTTTGCGTGGGTATCGTTGTCGGCTCTATCTTTTTTTTAGCAATCGCTGTTATCCCGATCTACATGGATCACGGCAAAGTACAAGGCGCGTTGGATTCCATTAAAAAAACCGTTGAAGCAGGCGGAGTGGACGAAAGCCCCGAGCAAATTTCAACCAGACTGTTCAAAATACTGGGTATGAACAATATCGATAATTTAATAACCAAAGACAACATCGTTATTGCCAGAGAAGAAAGCGGACATACAAAAGTCAATATCAAGTATGAAGTGATTAAAAAAATTGCCGGCAATGCCAGTATTCTGGTTGAATTTGATGATTCAGTTGAAATTAAATAGGAGATAATAAACAGTGATAAAAAAGCCAGAAATTCTGTGTAAAAAGCTGGGATTAACCTTTAATAATCCCGCGCTGTTTACTATGGCTTTAACCCATCGTAGTTTTAGCTCAAAAAATAATGAACGCCTCGAATTTTTGGGCGATTCTATTTTAGGGTTTGTCATCGCAGAACAACTGTTTCAGCAATTTCCATCCGCCTGTGAAGGCGTGTTAAGTCGTTTGCGTGCCAATTTAGTGAATCAAAGTTCATTAGCAGAATTGGCCAGAGAGCATCAGATGGGCGATTATCTACTTCTAGGCTCTGGTGAATTAAAAAGCGGGGGTTTTCGCCGTGACTCCATTTTGTCAGACGCACTCGAAGCCGTCATCGCCGCCCTATTTATCGACCAAGGAATAGTCGCCTGTCAGCACTGGATAGCGCAGTTATTTGCCGAAAAACTTGCCAACTTATCGCTGGATAATTGGCAAAAAGACCCTAAAACTCAGCTACAGGAATTAATGCAAGCCAAAAAAATGGACTTGCCTGACTATGAATTAATCACCATGTCGGGTCTGGCGCATGAACAAACGTTCAAGGTCAAATGTACCGTCCCCTTATTAGCTACGGCAACTATAGGGTCGGGGATTTCCAGAAAAAAAGCCGAGCAAGCGGCAGCCGAGCAAATGCTCGAATTATTAAATAAGGATAAGCAATGAATTGTGGTTTCGTCGCCCTAATAGGTCGTCCCAATGTCGGTAAATCAACGCTGATGAATCATTTGCTGAAACAAAAAATCAGCATTACTTCACGCAAACCGCAAACCACCCGTCACCGCATTTTAGGTATTAACACCACCGATGCAGGGCAAGCCATTTATATGGACACCCCTGGAATGCACAGTGGCGAACAACGTGCGTTAAACCGCTATCTAAACCGTACCGCCGACACATCACTGTTAGGCGTAAATGTCATTGTCTGGCTCATTGATGGCTTATCGTGGCACGAATACGATGAAGTTATTTTTAAAAAACTGGAACAAGCAGGCTTACCTGTCATTCTGGCAGTCAATAAAGTCGATAAAGTGCAGGATAAAGAAAAAATTCTGGCATTTTTTGCCACTGCCCAGCATCGGTTTCCGTTTGCACACTTAGTCCCTATTTCAGCATTAAAAGACATCAACATAGATCAACTGGAAAAATTGATTATGCAGTTGCTGCCTGAAAGTGATTTGATTTATCCAGAAGATCAGATTACCGACCGCTCCGAACGCTTTTTAGCCGCTGAAATTGTCCGCGAAAAACTCACCCGCCGTTTAGGTGCAGAACTGCCTTACTCGCTGACGGTTGAAATAGAACGCTACGAAGAAAAGCCGACTATCTCTAAAATTTACGCCATTATCTGGGTTGAGCGCATGACGCAAAAAAATATTGTCATCGGCAAAGACGGTGAAATGCTGAAAAGTGTCGGCACTGAGGCGCGACTTGACATAGAAAAACTCATCGGGCAAAAAGTCTATCTGCAACTGTGGGTTAAAGTGAAAAAAGGCTGGTCTGATAGTGAACGCGCATTGCAAAGTTTAGGGTTTAACGACTGAGGCTCACATGGAAAAACAACTGATTTTATTAGGTGTCAACATAGATCATGTCGCTACCTTAAGACAGGCGCGCGGTACGCTGTATCCTGAACCGCTACAAGCCGCGCTGATTGCCGAACAAGCTGGTGCGGACGGTATTACTGCGCATTTGCGTGAAGACCGTCGCCACATCCAAGACCGTGATATTTTTCTGCTTAAAGAGCTGATACACACCCGTTTGAATCTGGAAATGGGCGTGACCGATGAAATGATCGCTATTGCCACCAAAGTACAACCGTATGCCTGTTGTTTAGTACCAGAAAAACGTCAGGAACTCACCACAGAAGGCGGACTCGATGTCGCAGGCAACTTGCCGCGTATGCAATCCGCCTGTGATAAATTAGCCGAAGCGGGCATTGAAGTGTCGTTATTTATCGACCCCGAAGAAGCCCAAATTGATGCTGCAATCAAAGCAGGTGCGCCTGTGATTGAGTTACACACTGGCTGCTATGCGGATGCCAAAACGCCCGTACAGCAAGTTGAAGAATTTGAGCGTATTCGCTTAGCCGCGCATTATGCGTACAGTGCGGGTTTGCAAGTCAACGCAGGGCATGGGCTGAATTTTTATAATGTGGAAGCGATTTGTGCGATACCTGAAATAGTGGAGCTGAATATCGGGCATTCGATTATTGCTCAAGCATTATTTTCGGGCTTGGCGCAAACAGTGAAAGAGTTAAAACAGCTGATGAGACAGGCAAGACTGCAAAGTCTTTAGTTGCTATTGTTTCAGGGGATTGAACAGACCTGTCAGGTTTTTAACGCCTGACAGGTCTTTTTGTTTTAATGTGATGCTACACCGTGTTTCTGCATACGGTAAATCAGGGTATCTCTGGATAATCCCAATAATCTGGCTGATTTACTGCGGTTGCCTTGAGTACGATTTAAAGCTTGATGAATTAAATTCGCTTCTAAGGCATCCAGCTCCAACCCTGTTTCGGGCAGCATAAAACCTGTGGTTTTATTAGCTGTTTCGCTGGTTCTGATAAACTCCAAAGGCAGATTTTCTGGCTCTATGGTTCTACCCGCTAATAAAATACTGAGGCGTTCGCACAGATTACGCAGCTCACGAATATTGCCCGGCCATGAATAGGCTTTCAGCATTTTTAACGCAGACTTGCTGAATCTGGGTGTGACAATCGAGTAAGTATCCGCGAATAACGCCAAGAAATGTTTAATTAAATGCTCAATATCTTCGGTGCGTTGTGCTAATGAGGGTAATTCTAACGGCACCACATTCAGGCGATAATATAAATCGCGTCTGAATTCACCCGCGTCAATTTGTTGCAGTATATCAGCGTTAGTAGCGGCAATGACACGCACATCGACTTTATAAGCACTGGTATCACCCACCGCAAGACATTCACCTAATTCCAGAAAGCGCAACAATTTGGCTTGAATACCCACAGGCAATGAATTAATTTCATCCAGAAATAAAGTACCGCCATCTGCCGCTTGCAACAAACCTTGCGTATTGGATACCGCGCCTGTAAACGCGCCTTTTCTATGACCGAATAATTCAGATTCAATCAAACTTTCAGGTAAGGCAGCACAATTCAGCTTGATAAACACTTTATCTGCTCGCTGGCTTTGTTTTTGTATTGCGGTAGCAAGAATTTCTTTGCCCGTTCCTGTTTCACCTTTCAGTAAAACAGTAACATCGGTACTAGCAACCAATCGCGCACTGCGAATTAAGGAATCCAATGCAGGCGATTGCCCTACGATGGTGTTGAAATAGTCCATAGTTGTCTCGTTAATGTGCTTGCGGGTGAATGAACGCCATTGGATTTAGCCACGGCAATGCGGCTAACAACGCCAGAACAATCATAAACAAACCAATCAGTTGTTTAAATCGTTGCGTTCGAGATAGCCTTGTTAATATGTTGGTCATTATACCGACTCCCATCACGGCGGGCAAAGTTCCTGCGCCAAAAGCCAGCATCAATAATGCGCTTTTAGCAACATCCCCCGCAGTCGCCGCCAATGTGAGTGCTGAATAAACCAGACCGCACGGTAGCCAGCCCCACACCATACCAAACAGATAGGCTTGGGTATGGGTTTTGACAGGAATCAGTTTACGTCCGAACGGTTCTATTTTTTTCCAGAAACGGACACCCATTTTTTCAATATAGGCGAAACGTGGAAACCAGCCTGCGATGTATAAACCTGCGCTCATCATCACCAGTGCGGATAATAATTGCAGAATTCTATGTCCGTGTATTTCACCAAACGGCATAATCATCAACACACCGATAATACCGACTAAGCCGCCTGCTATGGTGTAACTGGTTATCCGTCCCAAGTTATAATTAAGCACATAGGGAAATAACAAGGTTTTTTTATTGCGTATATCGGGACTAAGACTGAGTGTCAGTGTGCCGATAATAGAGCCACACATACCAATGCAGTGCATACTGCTGAATAGCCCCATCAAAAAGGCGACTGGATACGAACTGCTGAACTCTGGAAAAAATGGCATGAATACCGTACTGTCGATTAAGCGAACTGCGCTAAAATTTGCGCCTGAATTTTTTCTGCCATTGCTTTGCGGTCAGTCGCATCACGAATCGGGCGACCGACAACAATATAATCCGCGCCGCCTTGGAATGCCATTTCTACACTCACCACGCGCTTTTGGTCTTCATCGACACGGTTATCCACAGGACGAATGCCAGGGGTAATAACCAATAATTTATGATCCAGCTCGCTTCTTAATAACGGTGCTTCCAAACCAGACGACACCACGCCATCACAGCCGATTTGCAACGCCCGTTTAGCGCGTGATAATACCAACGCCTGCACATCACATTGAAAGCCTAAATCGTCTAAATCGCCTCTGTCCAAACTGGTCAACGCGGTAACAGCCAACACTTTTAAATCGCCTTTTGCAGCGGCGGCGGCTTCCATAATGGCATCGTTACCGTGAATAGTGGCTAAATCCACGCCTTTACTGCTCAAGGCTTTAATCGCGCGTCCGACAGTTTCAGGAATATCAAAAAACTTTAAATCGACGAAGACTTTTTTATTCTGTTGTTTCAACCATTCAATAAAGCCGAAATAATCGCCTGACATGAACAACTCCATGCCGACTTTATAAAAAATCACTGAATCGCCCAATTCTTCAACTAACGCCCGCGCCTCAGAAAAATCAGACACATCCAATGCCATAATCAAGCGTTCACGAACAGGGATAGGTTTGGTGGAGATAAAAGAAGCAGTCATAGTGGCGAAATCTGTTAGTAATTTGAGATAGCATAGGCTTTATTGGGCAAGCATCATAGCCTTTTTCAATTTGAAAAGTCCAGTGTCTTACAAGTTGCAAGACACCGTTTTAACTATATTAACGTCAAAAATCTCAAGTTAATGAACAGTAAACAAGGCTTTTATTTAAGGTAGCCAGACCAAAATGTACCTGTTTGTAGCGTGTTGCCTGTGTTTGGCTGTGGTTGTATGGTGTTTAATAAGCTGTAAATGCGAGCAGCGGCTTGTTGTTCTTTGTCGCCCCATTGAGTGTCAATATTACCTTCACAAAAACGTTGCCGTAACAGCTTTTGCGTGGCGGGGTCATTGGTTTTGGTTAATGGAATCACTTTTTGCCACGCATTATCGTCCGTACAGAGCTGCTTTCTCGCTTGCTGAGCCGCTTTAAAAAAATTATTCAATGTGGCTTGATGCGCAGCTCCCCAGCTTTGTTTAAAGACATAGCCTAAATTAGGCACAGTTTCTTCAATGCCTAAGGCTTTTAAAATACCTTTATCGTCGATAATTTGTCGGTAGCCCGACGCTTCCAATCTAGCGGCAAAATGCCAGTAAGTCAGAGCGGCATCGACATGATTTTCTCTGATCTGCTCATTAATTAACGGCGGTGCGCCGAACGTTTTCTGCACGGACTTATTCAAATCCACGCCTTCTTTTTGTGCCAAGGCTTGCAGTAGAAGCCAGTTTTTATCCATCTCGCCTCCTGCAATACCAAGACGTTTGCCGTTTAAATCTTTAATGGTTTTAATTGGGCTATTTTCAGGGACGACTAACGCGCCAGCGGTGTCTGAATAGGGATAAAAGGTAAAATCTTCGCCCTGTCCACGGTGCTTGGACACCCATATCCAATCAGACACAATCATATCGACTTCGCCTGATTGTAAAGCGGCTTTTCCCGCTTCTGAATTAGCCACGGGATGAATTTCAAGTTGGAAATCGGCTGAATCCGCCAATAAAGCGGTCAGTTCCCATTCCAACGTACCGCCCGCTTGTTCGCCAATACGGATAGTGGTTTTTTCGTTAGCAACACAGTTGCCAACCATCATGAAACAGAACAACATAAAAAAGTGATGGATTTTCATAGTATTTAAGAGTGTGTGGAAAATAAAAAGTCGGCGGGCATAAATCGCCCAAACCCGCGAGGTTTTAAAAACCTCGCGGGTTTATTGATAGCGTCGAGCGGTGTGTATGAACTTAAGCGCGACGGAATTTTGTAAAATATTTAAGGGTAAAACGCTGACCGTGCGGCAACAAATAAATACACATCAATAGACTTAATGCCAGTGTTGCAAACTGCCAGCGTCTATCAATCACTACGGTTTTTAGGGTGGCGATGTGTGCATCCTGCAACGCTTGTTTTAAATTAGCGGTATCGGTTAAACGGGTGTAATGAAAACCTAGTGCGGTAGCGATATTCTGCAAATAGCTTTCTTGCAAAGCAGATAAATGTTCTGTGCCAGAAACAGCGGCTTTACCAAACGGGGCGTTGCGTGCGTCATAGCCATCAATGGTTTCGGGATTGAGGTTGGATTCGCCGAAAGAAGAACGGTGCGGCACATCGTCGGCACTGTAAAAACCTATTGATTCGCCTTTTTCATTAAATTTAGGAATCGGTACAGCTTGTAAACCGCCAACACCGACTATTAATCCTTTCTTTTTAGTCGCCAGTGCAGAAAAATCAACGGCATAACGCGGATTAACAGGCGGTGCTTCTTGTCCGTCGGTCATGAATACCAATGTGGAATCGCTGTTTTTTAAACCGTCTAGGGTTTGCTTTAAACCTTGCGCAATACGACTATCCGCTGCCCACGCGCTGCGCCAATCTAACGCGGCAAGGGTTGCATCAATTTCATTGAAACCCGTACAGACTTCAATCGGTTGAAATAATAAGGTGGAACGACGTTCAGTAAACACCCCTAAGCTGACCTTGGATTGACAGGGCAGCGTCGCTAATAATTCGTGCAGACTGTGTTTGACAAAGGTTAAACGACTGACGGCTTTATCGCCTTGTTGATAATCCATTGCATTCATACTGCGGGTTATGTCCACAATAATGGTTAAATTATAAATCGGTTGTTTGGCTACGGTGTTGGGGGTGATAAACGCTAGTAACATCGCTGACAGCGCAATGAGCAAACTATAAAACCGATAATCAGTGAACACAGTCCGCTCCATTAGGGCAGTCCTCTGGGAAAACCCGGAATGGTTGTCCATAATTGCGAAGGCGGGGTTTTCGCGTCATCGTCTTTCATATCGACTTTATCCATTTCGGGTAATAAGCGCATGGCTAATTCTAAATTATATTTTGCGTCCCAAAATTCGCTGTTTAATGCTAAAGATTGCCGATAAGCCTGTTTTGCCAAGGCGACTAAAGGTTGCGCTGCGTTACTGTTTTCGGCTGCAATTTTTTCAATCGCCTGCTGTAAATACACATTACCTAAGTTGTAACGCACAATGGCTTGCAGCTTGGTATCGCCTTTATCCATAATCAAACTTAGGGTTGCCAAGGCTTCGTCATAACGGTGTTGGCGTTGATAATACATTGCCCTTGCTAAGCGCACTTCAGGCGCGGCATGAATGAGTTTATCAGCATGAATATCTTGTTTGGCATTAAGCCCAGCTATCCAGTTATTCTGCTCCTGCACCCGATAAATGGTCATCATCTGCATCACCATCGCAATGCTACTGGCAAGCATCACACACCATAAAGCCGTTAGTTTTAAACCTTTTATCATCGTTTGACCTCGCAACATTTCACCGCTAACAGTAATAACAAACCCAACGTTGCCGCCCTATAACAATCGGCTGATAAATCCTGTTTAGGCACACGCTCTTGATAATGCAAAGGCGATTGTTCTAAACGGTTAATATCAGCAATGGCTTTTTGCATAGCATCGGGATTTTCGGCTTCGTAGGCTTGGTACGGAATGTCCAAACTGGAAAAAAACTGGTGTAAATAACGCTCAGGCATGGCTTGGGCGTTGTCGTCTCGACTGTCTTTAGGAGGTTCAAACAAGCCTTGACTGTTGGCAGTGCGTAAAAAAATCCAATATAAACGCACATTGTGTTGTTTGAATAATTGCCGTAATGCGGTGTCGCTGTCATGGTCGATCACCGCCGCGCCATCTGACACCAGCAACACAATACGCGAACCCGTCATAGGCGTTTGGTCAAAAAAAGATAACGCCATCCCCAAGCCTTTACTGATATGGGTATAAGCCAATGCGGGCAACGCGGTTGCATCAATCGCGGCTTGAATGGCTTGTTTGTTTTCGGTCAACGGCAACACGAATAATGGCGCGGTGCTGTAAGCCGCCATACCGATACGGTCATGCGGACGTTTCTGCACAAACCCTGTCAATAATCGCCGCGCCGCCGCTGCTTTGGATTCTTCCCCGCCTTCGGGGGTTTTACCAATAAAGTTGGTGTCCATGCTATTGCTACGGTCAATCAGTAACACGATATTTGCCCCATAACCAATGCGTTCTTGTACCTGTTCAGTTTGATGTAAACCTGCTAAACCTAGCACCAGCGCGATAATGGTTGCGGCACTTAAACAACGGATACCCCAGACTATCGCCGTTGATAATGCGTCAGCAGGAATTAACACTGTGTAAGGATATGAATTCACCCGCATCGCCGTGTTGAACAAAGGCAACAGTGCGAGCAGTACCGCAAACAACCAATAAGGTGATTCAACCGCTAGGGTCATCGTAAGCCTCGCTCAATCTCGGCGCATAATTGACAACAACGTTTTAACGTTTGCCAAGTATCGGTTTTATTTAGCGTATTGCCTGTGAAGAAATACTGGCTGGAATCACGAAAAAAATCACTCAGCAAGGCTTCAGCGGCTTGGTATTGTGGATGTTGTTGATAAAATTCGGGCAGTTGATGGGCAAATAAAACTTTGCCATTCAAGGTATTCAAGGCTTGATGCAAAATAGTCAAACCTTGTATCAAGTTATGTTCAGAAGTACGCGCCAGTTGTCGCCCAGCGCGTTTAAAAATTTTGCGCCGTGGCAAACTGATATAACCGTAAGCATAAGCTAAACACAGCACACTGCTTAAAAATGCCGCCCCACTGAATAACAGCCAGTGGGGGGCGTTCGCGGCTGATAATAAAGGAGGCGGGCTGTTAGGTTGCAGGGTGTAACCGCTTTCGTCTTTACGAACCTCTAATTCATGCAGTGGTGATAACGTAAACTGCCACGCAGGAACGGTTTGCTCAACAGCTTGTGAACCTTGCGCAAAAGACAGTGTGAAACTAGGAATAGTCAGGGTTTTAGCGGTCATCGGCGCGTAAAATACTTGATAGCGCAACGCAATTTGGTAATGATGATTAGCACCTGATACGGTGTCAGTAACCTGTACTTGATTAATGTTCAGCCAACGGTTTCGCGCCCCTTGTGCAGGCACACTGCTTTTATTCAGCGTCGTCCCCGCGTGGGTATCAAACACCACACGATGCACGATTTCATCGCCAATCACATAACCAAAAGGGCGTGGTGTCAATAACTCCACATCAGTCACAACATGAGTTGAGTCGCTACAACTCAATAAAAATACCGCTACTAACGGATAAAAACGTTTCATCGGCTTCTTTGGCGAAAATAATCATTTAACTGTTCAACAAACGGGCGCGTATTTAAAAACAACGGCTCATAACCCAAGGCGCGTAAGCTGTTTTGTAACTGTTGCCGCCGTTGCTGATACGCAGTTTGCATTTGTTGTTGTAAGGCGGGGCGCATGAATAACGTGCGTGTAGTTGCCGTTTCCATGTCTTGATAGGTCACCAAACCCCACGCGGGTAATTGTTCATATTCTTGCGTGTCCCATAACACCAACGGCACAACATCATGGTGTTTCAGCGCGTGTAATAACGGCGGCAAACTCGATAAGGCAACATGAAAATCAGACAGTAAAAATACCAATGAACGCCGTTTTGATAAATACGGGGCTATGTGGGCTAAGCTGGCAAAATCAGGGCTGTCAGGGGCGTGGCGTAGTTGCGTTGCAAAGGCTTCAATGCGACCGCTGTGACGGTTAGCGGGTAATAACCAACGGTGTTCTAATCGCTGTCCGCAACCGATAAAAGCGAAATAATCACCTGCGGCTAAGGCTGAATAGGCAATCGTCAATAATAATTGTTGCAAACATTCCCGTTTAGCACGTTCACCGTCAAAACTGAATGAGGCAGATAAATCGGCAATTAGCATCACATCCAGCAAACTGTGTTGTTGATAAGTGCGGACTTGATAGTGTGCAAACGGATCTAACACGCTGGCGCGTACATCAATGCGGCGTGGGTCGCTATTGGCAGTAAACGGCGCGTGCCGTTTAAATAACTGCCCGTTACTGATCCATTGACTGGCGTGTTTACCCGCAAACACACTGCGGCTTAAACCTGCTAAACGGTATTGAAAAACAGGATTCATTATTGCTGACTGAGCATTAAATACACCACGGCATTTAATAACACCGCGTAACTAGGAAGCATAATCAGAATGCGGGTATTCAATAATTTAGCAATGACACCCGAATAATTGTCGGCAGTGTCATATAAAGACGCGCCAATTAACCACAAAGCAGAATTTAATAATGCCAACCACATAATTAATATCAAACCCATGCCATTGAATAACAGGGTTTTCCATGCCAATAAATATTCGCTTTCACCCGATTGAAATAACAGTGCTAACAGAATGCCTAAGGCAATCGCACCTAAGTCAGCCGTTAAAAATAATAAGGTTTGCGTCAACCGCCGCGTTTGTTGTGCCAGTCGTGTTAATGCAGGAAATACCCGCGACACATAGCTTAACGGCAAAGAAATACAGAGCAGTAACAAGCTAATCACACTGAGTAAATCCCAAAAACGCGGATGAATCGCGGCGTTGACCGCACCCACATAATAGGCGGCATAAGGTGCAGTTTCTAAACTGTCTATGATAGTTGCCAGTAACACAGACGCAATTCCCATGCCTGATAGCATGAGGTATTTATGCCATAAAGGAGAAAAACCAACGGAAGGTTTAATAAATTCTAGGTACGAAGTCAGGTTCATAATCAAGGGGCGGCAATACGGTCGATAATGGCAGTGATTAACTGCGGCATGAGTTCTTCTTTACGATAAGCATAGAGAGGACTGAGAAAAATACGGTGCGCCATTGTCACACCATAAACCGCTTGTAAATCCTCTGGAAATAACGCATTACGTCCTTGTAACCACGCATGAACTTTAGCGGCACGAATAAAATACGCCATGCCTCTAGGGCTTGCACCTGCGGTTAAAAGGGCAGACATATCCACATCGGCTAATTGAATACCGTAGTGTTCAGGATGATGTGAGGCTTTCCACAACGCTAAGGCATAAGTGCGTAAACGGGGTGTACTGGTGATGTGTTCTTGTAACAGCACCGCAAAATCGTTTAACTGATAATAAGGCAGTTGTCCGACAGGCATAGCGTCGATTAAGGTATCCACATCATGAAAACGGGTGCTGAACATTAATTGTTCTAATACCGCATCATCGGTGGGCGTGTTGATGTTAATTTCAAACATGAAACGGTCATTCGCCGCCGCTGGTAAATCAAAGGTTTCTTCTTTTTCTACCCGATTTCTATCGGCAAATACTTGTAAATGCGGCAAATAATAGTCTTGATTAAAGGCGTGTAATCGCCGTTCCGTCATCACGCGCAATAATAAAGAATGCACTTGCGGACGCGCTCGATTGATTTCATTAAAAAAGAAAGTCGCTAAGCGTTCGCCCTGTTTTAATAACGGGCCTTCATCAACACGCGGTTTGCCTGCACCGTCTAAATAAGTGTAATAAATCAAATCCGAGGGCATTAAATCAATCGTGCCTTCGATGCGTTGATATTGCCCACCTAAACCATGCGATACCGCGCGGAGTAGCGTAGTTTTACCCACACCTACTTGCCCTTCCAGCAACACATGACCGCGTGCAAAAACCGCTAACATCATCTGCCGTACAGCGGTTTGCTGTCCGATGATAATTTGATTGAGTGCGGTTTCAAATTGTAGAGCGTTAGCCCGCCAATCAGCGAGTTGATTGTCCGTCATATCACTGCCATTTCGTTAAAAAAAGAGGAGTACAAAAGCTACGGTATTCTTCACTACGACTGCCAGTCCTTTAAGGACTGGCAGTCGTTAATATAATTAATCAAGAGTGAAAAACACCGTATGTACTCCCAAAAGAACTGTTTATATGTGCATTGTTTTCGCTATTGCAGTCAGCGAAAACGGGGTAAATCAACGGATTTCGTCTACGTCATAAACGAATTTGCCCGTTTTACTGAGATGCTCAGAGCGTTTTGCGTTCCGTGCTTCCATTTCTTTAACCGATTGAGCCTGTTTATTCAGCTCATTGACATCGTGTTTAGGATCGTACTGACTGCCTGCAACCTTGTCTGGATAACCTGCTTTAGGCTCCCAACACACGCCCGCTTCTTTGCAGTGTGTGCCGTCATAAGCAAACGCTGAATAAGAAAATGTTGTGAGTAGCAATGCAATAAAAATAAAACGTTTTTTCATGATAAATCTCCAGTTAGTCTTTTAACCATTTCGCCTTTTTAGGGTCACCCGTATAAATATCCCGAATAAATGCCATGATATGCAGCAATTCATCGGTATTAAAATTGACATATTGCGGCCCCATCATGCCGTTCGCGCCGCCAAACAGCAGTTCAAACAAACCCTGATCGGTTTCGTTACGCGGATACGTCCAATAATCATCGGCAAGCCCCGGCCCTAATTTGCCTTCTGCTTCATGACCGTGACAACCTGAACAGCCTGTCATATACAGGCTTTTACCTTTTTCAACCGCTTCTTTATCGCCGTTGTAAGGGTTTTTACCCGTTTGCATGAATTGTTTGAATTTTTCTTCATTGCCGCCTTTTTTGGCAAAACTCAAGTCGAGTTTTTCGCCTGTAATGGCGTTATTTAAAGAAATGTCAGCGTGTGCCGTTTCTATCGTCGCAAGTAAGAAACCCGCTATTGCGAAACCCGTTATCAGTGGTGTTAATTTCATAATGATGTCCGTTATTTGTTAGTAACTTATTCCGTAACCAGCGGAATACCTTCTGCGGTCAAAATCTCAGTAATCGCGTCTTTTTTCTGCTCAATGACTTGATTCAATTGCTTCAGCAATACGTCATTACCCTTACGCACCGCCATCGCACTGCTGTAATGAAAACCGACTTTTTCCCCATCGGCGCGTTTGTTATTGTCTGGAATCAGCGTCATGGTGAGTGGCACGGTTGATTCTTTAACATACCGCGCTGCCGCAGACCCCCATAACACCGCAAGTTCAGCATGACCTGAACTGACCTCACTCACCAGCTTAGGTGTATCGTATTTAACGTATTCATTGCGTTTCGATTTATAACCAACCAACTCTTGTTGATAATTAAACAGTTCGTTATAACGCCCAATGGCTTTAAGCATGACTTCGGCGGGTGTTGCGGGTACAAAAGCAATCTTCTGGGCTTTTTTCAATGCGGCACTGTCCCAATTCTGCACATCCAAATTGTCTGCGGTGCGAGAAATAAAAACATAACCTGAACGGTAATACGGCTTGGTCGTCGATACACGCGGATCATCGACATCAACGCCAATAACGACATCACATAAACCTTTATCCAAAAAATCCCGAATAAAATAACGCGGGTCTTGCCAATAAACCGTTTCGACTTTTCGTTTCAGTTCTGTGCCTAATAATTGCGCGAGTTTGTTTTCAAAGCCTTCGCCTTTTTCATTGGAATAAGGCATTTCATCGGTTGCCGTACAGACTTTTAAGCTCGTCTCATCGGCTAGAGCAGCACCGCTTAACAAGCAAGCAATAGAGAGTAAATAAAGTGTGTGGCGCATATTTTTCCTTTAATAAAATGGGAGTGCCAAGTGATAAATCAGGAGTACAAACCTAGGTTTGCACTCCGATAACTTGCCTTACAATGCAAACACCATTACACCGCCACCTTGTTGGGTATAGTGTGCCAATTCTTTAAACGCACCCACTGCACCTAAACCAGCGGTTGGGTCTTGTAAATCGAACACTAAACCAACACCCGGCCAACCACCGACACCGTAGTAAATCGCCACATATTGTTTGCCATCTTGCTTATAAGTAATCGGATGCCCGATAACGCCAGACGGCAACTTGAATTTCCACAACTCTTCACCCGTTTTAGAATTCAAGGCTTTGATATAACCGTCCAATGTGCCGTAGAACAACAAATCGCCCGCCGTTGCCATTGTGCCGCCCCAAACAGCGAATTTTTCTGGTTTTTCCCACGCAAATTCACCCGTGACCGAATTCATCGCTTTGACTTGACCCAATGTACCCTTAGGGCCGGGATACATATTCAGCGTTGCACCGACGAAGAATTGTCCAGCGCGATAAGGCAACATGAACGGTTCCCAATCCATACAAATGTGGTTAGTTCCCATGAAGAATAATTTTTGGTTGGGATCGTAAGATTCAATACCTTGGTTGTGATAACCCATCGCAGAAGGGCAGATACCTTTGGCTTGATGATCCATGTGCGTTGAATATTCAGGATCACGCTCTGGCAAACCCGTTTTTAAATCGACTTTTTTAACCCAGTTGACGGTATCATCAATCTTGAACGCATTAACCAACGTACCGTTTTCACGATTCAAGGTATAAACCAAACCGTTGCGGTCTGGATGCGTGAGCAGCTTGGTCATTTTGCCGTCAACCATCTGCTCAGATAAACCCATGTAATTCACCCCCGCATAATCCCACTCATCATGCGGCGTTTTTTGATAACCGAATTTGGCTTCACCCGTATTAATGTCACGACCCCAAATCGTCATCGTCCATTTGTTATCACCCGGCCGCATGGTTTCGTTCCACGGTGCGGGATTGCCTGAACCGTAATAGAGCATATCTAAGTCTGGATCAAAGGCGTACCAACCCCAATTCGTACCGCCGCCGATTTTCCACGCATCGCCTTCCCATGTTTTCAAACCCAAACCAAACTGACCGTAATGCGGATTCGCACTGTTAAAATCTTTGGCTAATTTAATGTCCTCATCAGGGCCTGTGGCATACACCCGCCATGCTTGCTTGCCGTCTTTGATGTTATAGGCAGTCGCATAACCGCGCACACCCAGCTCTGCCCCTGAACTACCCACAATCACTTTATCTTTAGCCACAAACGGTGCGACCGTCAGTGTTGAACCCATTGCAATATCAGAGTTCTCAAGTTTCCACAGCAGCTCACCTGTTTTAGCATTGATAGCAACCACATGACCATCTAACTGATTTTGAAAAATCGTTGCAGGATAGTCTTTACCACCAGGTGCGTACGCCAAACCACGGTTGACTACGTCACAACAGGCGACAGCGCGAGCGGCGGGATTTTGTTTAGGCTTGTACTGCCACAAAATTTTACCCGGCTCTTTTAAATCAATCGCAAAGACATTATTCGGGTAAGGCGTATGCACATACATAATGCCGTCAACCACTAAAGGCCCGCCTTCATGTCCATTTAAAACCCCAGTAGAAAATGACCACGCCACTTTTAAATTCTTTACGTTAGTGACATTAATGTCATACATTTCACTAAAGTGGGTTGAGCTATAATCTTTAGTTTGCATCACCCAATTGGTATTTTGTTTTGATAAAGTGTCCAGTTCTTTATTTGCTTGTGCAGGGTGCGACAACGCAAATAACGCACTTGAAATTAACGCTGTCGTACCAGCACGGCGAGCAAATTTTGAGATTTGCATAGCTCCTCCAGATTATGATTATTTAATTTGAACCGATGTTATTTATTTGCATCAATTAATCGTTTTTGCGTACTGATAGTGCAGCAACTTGATCAGGCAGAAAATAAAATAACTATCAATACGCGCTGTCAATGATAAGCCAAGACAATAAACAGGGTTACAGAATAACACCCTAATAATAGCGTTAATTATTCCTTAAAAAATCGTGAAAAATTCCCTGTTATTTTTAAAGGCACGAAAACAGGAATTTTTCTTATTGTGTTAAATAAAGGCTTACTGCATGATGATTGTTTTAAATTAATTATGAGGCGGGCGTGGCGAAAAAAATTAACGTGCTATTAGTAGATGATCATGCCGTAGTACGCACAGGCTATAAAACTTATTTATCCTTATCGGAAGATATTGGCGAAATTTATGAAGCGGATCGCGGTGAATTAGCTTGTCAGTTATATATTCAATACACACCTGATATTGTCTTATTAGATTTATCAATGCCGGGTATTGGTGGCTTTGAAACCATTAAACGCCTTATTCATCGTGATCCGCACTGTAAAATTATTATATTCAGTATGTATGATGAATTAATTTATGCCACCCGCGCCATTAAAGCAGGAGCTAAGGGTTATATTACTAAAAACAGTATGCCAGATACGCTCATTACAGCGGTTCGGCGTGTTGCCCAAGGCGGTACTTATATTGAAACCGAATTAGCCCAACAAATGGTTATCAGTATGACTTCTGGCTTGGATGACAGCGAAAAAATAAAACTTTTATCGCCGCGTGAATTTGATATATTCTGTTTATTAGCCAATGGCTATACCACGCGGCAAGTCTCTGAAAAGCTGTGCTTAGGCTATAAAACCGTGTGTAATCACGGTACGGCAATTAAAGAAAAATTAGGCATCATGACCACCGCTGAAATGACTTTATTAGCATTGCGTGAACGATTAATAAAAACCGTGGAAGAATAAGGCATAAAATCTAATTTATACCTCACTCATTAATATATTATTTCGTTAATTTTTTCTGTAATCCAGTTAAACCATTTTTAAAAAATGCCGTCATCGCTTTAACCGCCGCCTCATCATTTAATTGCTCTGCGGGTGAATTACTGGTATCCCCACGATAAAACCGACTTTTAATACTCACCACGCTGGTATTAGGTTCGTCCCCTGCGGTTACTTGCAAACTACTGGAATGTGAACTGACAGGTAATGCTTTGACATTTTCGGTTTTAATACGGTATTTATATTTATGCTCTTGGTCACTGTAATAATCTAATTCTTCAGTGAATTGCTCAGCATTTTCTAGGGTAATCACACGAATTCCCCCTGATTCATTTTTACCATCCCCTGTGCTGTTTTTAACATCAGGATTCCACGTTGAAATCTCATCAAATTGTTTAACGGCAGACCAAACGTTTTCAACAGATGCGTTAATAACAATACTTTCATTCGCCTGTTGCGGCGTGGGGCCGTGGGCAAATGATAAGAGTGGAAATAATAGCCCTACAATGATATTGACGGTACGATTCATAAATAAAGTAAGTTAATAATTAAATGGCTATTATCAACAATATTATGAATATCATCATCGGGTTATTTTCCTGATAATAAGTAGAAAACTTCTTTTTCTGCTTATTATCGGGCATCTCGAAAAACCCATAGTCATGGGATAATAATGATTAATCACCCATCGATGTATTACCTGCCATGATCAAAGAAAGTTTATTTGCCGCCGAAGAACGAGAAGCCAAGCTGAACAATCTGGGTGATAGCTTGCAGCT
>JAUYBJ010000263.1 GCA_030693155.1 Methylococcales bacterium | reverse complement strand
TGATTGAATGCTTTTTCGGTAAAATCAAACATTACAGACGAGTGTTTTCCCGATTTGACAAGCTCGCCAGAAATTACATGGGCTTTATTCGCTTCGTTTCCGCACTCATTTGGCTACGATGAAATCTCAACAGAACCTAGGAGGTTTTTAAAACCTCCTAGGTCTGACAACTATGAGTCATGACATGATAGCCAAACCGATACGCGCAGAAATTGAACGCAGATTAAGCGCGATAGAAACCGACTTCGGTGTAAAAATTCTGTTTGCCTGTGAATCAGGCAGTCGGGCGTGGGGCTTTGCCTCCGATGACAGTGATTATGATGTACGCTTTATTTATATTCATCCCGCCGATTGGTATTTAACCGTAGATTTGGAAGATAGACGGGATGTGATTGAAACGCCGATTGATGACGTGTGGGACATTAACGGCTGGGAATTGCGCAAAGCTCTTAAACTGTTCAGTAAATCGAATCCGCCGTTGCTGGAATGGTTGCAGTCGCCGATTATTTATCAAGAAAACACCACGCTAGCAGAACAAATGCGCCAATTATTAGCCACGCATTATTCGCCCTCTGCGTGTTTGTATCATTATCTGCACATGGCACGAAAAAACTATCGTACTTATTTACAAGGCGAAGAAGTCTGGCTGAAAAAATATTTTTATGTGTTGCGTCCTATCTTGGCGTGTCGTTGGCTGGAGCGTGAATTGGGTGCAGTGCCGACCGAGTTTGCCCCTTTGGTACAGAACACGGATTTATCAGCCGCATTGCATGAAGCGATTGCTCATTTACTGACAGAAAAACGTAGCGGTGGCGAGTTGCATATAGGAAAACGCATTCCTGTATTAAGTGATTTTATTGACGCTGAGTTGCACCGTTTCGAGCAAACGGGAGCAACGCGGCAAAAACCAGATACCGATATGAACGCACTGAATCAGCTATTTCAACAGGCACTACAGGAAGTCTGGGCTTAAATTTTTGTTGCTGCCCATAAACGGTGCATGGCTAGGCAAGCATTCGCTTAACTGCTACTATATCGACCAGCCTTTATCACGCCAAGTGGCGTAGTTCTCACCTCATCTGCTGTCTCTTAGCCAAGAGTCAGCCTAACGTAAACGGTACTAACGGAGATTTGATTTATGGGTATTTCATTAAACAAAGGCGGCAACCTCAGTTTAACTAAAACTGATCCTACGCTAAAAAATATAATCATTGGTTTGGGTTGGGATGCAAGACCGACCGACGGCGCGGATTTTGACCTTGATGCCAGTGCGTTTATGATCAAAGAAGACGGCAAAGTGCGTTCTGACAGTGATTTTATTTTTTATAATCAAACCAAATCAACGTGCGGCTCAGTGGAACACACGGGCGATAACCGCACAGGTGCGGGTGATGGTGATGATGAATCCCTCATTGTGATACTTGATAAAGTCCCCGCCGATATTCAGCGTGTCGTGTTTACCGTCACTATTCATGATGCTGAAAGTCGCAAGCAAAACTTCGGGCAAGTATCCAATGCGTTTATCCGCGTGGTGAATAAAGACAGCGGCAATGAAGTGGCGCGTTTTGATTTGAGTGAAGATGCCTCTATCGAAACGGCAATGGTGTTTGGCGAAATTTACAAACACGGCGGTGAATGGAAATTCAAAGCCGTGGGGCAGGGCTACTCAGGTGGTCTCGCCGCTTTAGCACGACAATACGGTATTAATATCTAATTCAATCAACATTCATCAGGAGATTATTATGGCTATATCACTCAGTAAAGGCGGCAACGTAAACTTAAGCAAAGAAGCCCCTGGACTCAATAAAATTATCGTTGGTTTAGGTTGGGATGCCAGAGCGACTGACGGCGCCGCGTTTGACTTGGATGCCAGTGCATTTTTAGTCAAAATGGATGGCAAAGTGCGTTCTGACAGCGATTTTATTTTTTACAACCAGCCAAAGTCGGCGTGTGGTTCAGTGGAACACACAGGCGACAATAAAACAGGCGCGGGCGAAGGCGATGACGAAGCGGTTAAAGTCACCTTATCGACTATCCCTGCCGAGTTAGACAAAATCGTGTTTGCAGTGACTATTCACGATGCCGACGCACGCAGACAAAATTTCGGTCAAGTGTCACACGCTTATATTCGCATTGTGAACGAAGACGGCGGCGTGGAAATTGCCCGTTATGATTTGAGCGAAGACGCATCTACTGAAACCGCAATGGTTTTCGGTGAAATTTATCGCGTCGGCACTGACTGGAAATTCAAAGCCGTCGGTCAAGGTTTTGCTGGTGGTTTAGCACCGCTGGCAACGTCGTTTGGTGTGAGCGTTTAAGCAGTCACACTGATGAACATCCTCAGGGGACAGCGTGTTGCGTTGACTTCCTTGTTCCAGAATCAGCCACAAGCCGATTGTTTTCAAATCGGCTTGTGTGTTTCGGGTAACAAAGATGTCGTTGATTTCGCCTGCTTCGGTTTAGACAGCCAGCAAAAACTGTCTGACGATGCCTACATGACTTTTTTCAATCAACCCAAAACACCTTGCGGTGCGGTTGAATTATCAACACCTGCGGGTGACACACTGGGCTTTTCCTGCCAATTAGCCAAACTTCCCGCCAAAATAGACAAACTGGTATTTACCGCCGCCATTGATGGTGCAACATCCATGCGGCAAATACAAAACGGTCATTTACGTTTTTTGCTTGCTGGGCAAGAAGTGGCGAGGTTTGCTTTTTCAGGTGCTGATTTTCAAGATGAAAAAGCCGTGATGCTCGGCGAACTTTACCGTAAAGACGGGACATGGCGATTTTCAGCGGTTGGGCAAGGGTTTAATGGTGGCATGGCGGCGTTAGTGCAGCATTTTGGCGGTGAAGTTGCCGAAGAAGTAACTGCTCCCGTTACCACTAAACTATCACTAGAAAAAAAACTCGCCGCCGCGCCTAAACTGATTGATTTGGCTAAAAAAGCCACCGTTTCATTAGAAAAATACCAGCTACAAGAAACGGTCGCACGAGTCGGTTTAGTGCTGGATGCGTCTGGTTCTATGATGAATCAATACCGAACGGGCAAAGTGCAAGAAGTCATCAATCGGTTACTGCCGTTGGCGGTGCATTTTGATGATGACGCTGCGTTAGACGTATGGGCATTTTCCAGCAACACCATCGCATTATCACCTGCTACGCTGAATAATTACGCTGATTTTATTGATAGCACCGAAGGCGGCTGGCGTAACTGGGGCATGATGAGCATTAATAATGAGCCTAAAGTTATTAAGCAAGTCATCGAGCTTTATCAAAAAACACTGTTGCCCGTGCTGGTGATTTTTATCAGTGATGGCGGTGTCAGTCGCAATAAAGAAATAAAAGATTTATTAACAAGTGCTGCGTGCTTGCCGATTTTTTGGCAATTCGTTGGCATTGGCGGACGTAATTACGGCGTATTAGAACAACTCGACACGATGGCAGGTCGGGTTGTCGATAACTGCGGTTTTTTCGCCTTGGATGATCTTAATAGCGTCAGTGAACAAGAATTATATGATCGTTTATTAAACGAATTTCCACTCTGGCTGAAAGTGGCTAAACAAAAACACATAATCTAATCATACATATAGGAACACAATTATGGCTCTTAATTTAGAAAAAGGACAAAAAATTTCTTTGTCCAAAGAAGCAGGCGGCACATTAACCAAAGTCACCATGGGCTTGGGTTGGGATGTAGCCAAAAAAGGCGGAATGTTGGGCGGTTTGTTTGGTAGTAGCGGTGGATCGGTTGATTTAGATGCGTCCTGTGTCATGTTCGATGACACCAATAAAATCATTGATACCGTCTGGTTCAGACAGTTAAAAAGCAAAGATGGCAGCATCGTTCACACAGGTGACAATCTCACGGGTGAAGGTGAGGGCGATGATGAGCAAATTATCGTTGATTTAAGCCGCGTACCTAGCAATGTAAAAGCGTTAATTTTCACTGTCAACTCGTTTACTGGGCAAACGTTTGACACCATCGAAAGCGCGTATTGCCGTATGGTAGACAGCAGCAATAACAAAGAAATTGCCCGTTATACCTTGAGCGGCAAAGGTTCGCACAGTGCGCAAATCATGGCAAAACTTTATCGTCATAACGATGAATGGAAAATGCACGCTATTGGTGAAAATGGTTTTGGTCGCACCATTGAGTCGTTGCTACCGCAAATTATTACCCACTTATAAGGTCATAATGAGAATCTGGTTTAACAAAACATTTTCCACCATCAGTGCGGTATTCATAAATATTCGCCAGTCTTTTCCTGCTGGCGAAGTGACTTTGATTTGTACCCACACCCACGACAACGCTTCCGCCTTTTTAGCCGCCGATGAACACACTCTTGAACCTGTCGATTTAACAGGCGAAGACTATATTCATTGGTGTGTGGAGTTTTGCCGTGAGCATCACATCGACGTATTTTGGGTCGGTAAAGAAGCGGCATTAGCCAGTCAACATCACGCATTATTTGAAGCGGTCGGCACAAAAGTGCTATACGTTGCCGACTACGACACATTGACTTTATTGCATGACAAAGCGCGGTTTTACACCGAATTGCCCAGTGATGTCGCCCAAGTCATGGATTTTGTCGCCGTTAATCATCGGGATGAATTTGACAGTGCGTTGACACAATTAGCCGTCAAGCATGAAAAATTGTGTGTTAAACCCGCCGTGTCCGTGTTCGGTTTAGGCTTTCGTATTTTAGACACCCACCGCGACAGCATTACCCAATTACTCAAAGGCGTGGAGTATCAAATACCGCTACAAGAATTACGCCAAGGAATGCTTAATACCCCGCACTTTGACACCTTATTAGTCATGGAACACCTCAACGGGCATGAATGGAGCGTCGATTGTGCAGGGCGACACGGTGAATTACTGTGCGCCGTGCAGCGTAAAAAATCGCTGTTAGCAGGACACGGGCAAACTATCGACAACCACCCTGATATTCAAAGCATGGTCGAACGCTTAACCGCGCATTACCGATTAAACGGCATCTTCAATATTCAATTTAAAGAAGGGCATTACGGTGTGCGCTTGTTAGAAATCAATCCGCGTCCGTCGGGCGGTTTCGGTATGGCGTGTTTGGCAGGTGCGAATTTAGCCGCTATGGCGTTGCAAGCGTTCAAAGGCGAAACAGTTGAACCTGCCACGCTTCATTATCAGCGTAGAGTCACTGAAATTGCTACACCCGTTATTTTGCATGATTGAAGTTGTTTAAACACTCGCTTCCACTCGCTGCGTCACTGCGATTAAGTTAAGGATATTGTAAATGAGATAAGTAGTTAAACAAAAATAATCAGGTATAACAACATCATTTTCAGCAGAACCGATGGCACGACTAAAATTTGTAAAAACTATATCAGAAGAGATTAAAGAGC
>JAUYBJ010000227.1 GCA_030693155.1 Methylococcales bacterium | reverse complement strand
CCTCCTTACTCACCTGATCTGAATCCTATTGAACATAAATGGGCGCAGTCTAAGGCTCTCCGAAGACAAAAGGCTTGTTCCATTGATGATTTGTTTGTCCAAGCTTTTTAAATCATTTTATTGTGCTTTAGCCATAACACCGATAGCGTACAGTTTTTTAATGAAGAGATGGATTTAGGTTCGTTGAGTATGCGTAGTTTGGTGTTTGGTTAAATCATTAAATTACACAAAACCCTGAATCCCGCGTACGTTGGATTAATGAACGAACCCCAACACTTTCCAGTTCGTGTGTTTGTTGGGGTTCGTGCCTCACCCCAACCTACAATTAAATTTTCAGGGATTAATGCGTTGTTGCCCGCCCGCTTTTTTCCATTCCAGCAAATGAATTAATTCACCGCTGTTAAGCCATACACCGTGTTCTCTGCATTTATCGACTACTACGCCACTGCGATAAGCAAAGTTGACGCGGTTCATGAGTATGTGGCACACGGGGCATTTGACGTATTGGACTTTGGTTTCTTTTTGATAGCGTTCGTCATTAATGTTGTCGAGCAATTGAAGATTGACGTTGTAAACGTGTGTTACTGAACAGTCGAGTAACGCTTCAAGTTCATCAGGTGCAAAAAATAAACCGAAACAATCAGGGCAGCGGTCTATGTAAAATTGCCTGCCTATCTCTACGCATACCGTCTGCAAAGGACTATCACAGCAGGGGCAGGATTTTTCTGAATCTTGTGACACGTTATAGAATCGGGCATTTTGCAAATCCACGTCATTGCGCGTGCCGCAATACTCACAGATATTGGTATTAGCGGCTAACGGAGCTGCGCAGTTTTTACAATTCGCCATAATGAAACGTTTCCCAAAATGCTTTTATTGTTCGCTATTGCAGTGAATTAATGAACGGTATCAGCTATTAATTCATCATAAATACTGTCAAACAAGCGTGTTACCAGAAATAGCAGGTTGCAGGTAAGAGTAGCTACTGCTTGCCCCGCTTTGCTTTTATCCGCCGCATCGTCAATTACTAGGTCGATATATTCCAGCAATTCGGTTTGCGCGTTGTTTTTTATGTCTGCTTGGGATTGTGTTTTGGCTTCGTTTTCCAGTGTTTTCATTTTATGTTGCAGCCATTGTGCTGACACCGCATTGGCGGGCAATTCGCCCAATATCTGCGCGTAGACATAGATAATGTCGAAACAGGTATCCATGAAAACATGAGACATTGGTTCGCTTTGCACTTCTATAATCATCGGAAAACCTGATAAAAAGGTTTGTCCAATGGCAGGATTATTCTGATAAAACGTGCTTAAAAACGCATTTGCCTGTTCTTCTGTGAGGCTTTTTGCCTGTTGAATGGCATTAAAAACCGCTGGTCTCGATAAAATTCTCATGATGATGCTTCGCCGTTGTCTGTAAGGTTTTGCATCATATAACAGGCAAATTTGAATACCAAATTTCTATAGGCGATCATTAAAAATAATTGGCGGTATGAACGCGCTTTGCAAGAAGAGATGGGCAGGCAAGGCAGAGAATGTTGCGGCGACACAATCCACACTTTATCAACGTATTAAATTGAAGGGTGCAGCGCAATCAGGTCAGGATTCAAGCGATATGGAAAACCAGTAACGCAAAGGCTTACCAATCACAAGGATGTGCTGTTTTCTTGGCTCTAGTAAATACTTTGTACTAATCTCTAAAGTCTGTATAAAATCGTCTCTTTACTTAATTCTCAACAAGGGATGTCGTTTATGAGCGAAACTGGCTTTTTCATGCGCTTCATACACTTAGCAGGTGGTTATTGGTCTGCCGAAGACAAGGCGAGCGTACGCCGATTAACGGCGATACTGATTGCTCTCACCGTAGCGCAAATTGCTATTGCCGTTATTATCACTGAGTGGAGTGCGGATTTATTTAACGCACTGGATCAGCGGTCGATGAAAGGATTAATGACACAAGTTGGTGCTATCGTGTTGATATTTGTTGCTAATATCGCCATCACCGCCAGTCATTTAAAAGTAAAACGGAGTTTACAAATCGGTTGGCGGACGTGGTTGACCGAGCATTTAATCAGTCGCTGGATGTATAAAGGACGGCATTATCTGGTCACGCACACGGAAAAAGGTGAACACGATAACCCCGATGGGCGGATTGCCGAAGATATTCGTATAGCGACTGAAACGGCGATTGATTTATGCCATTCCTTGTTATATGCCCTGTTGTTACTCATTAGTTTTACGCAAATCCTCTGGTCGCTATCAGGCGTAGTCACTTTAGATATAGGTTTTATAAAAACGCCTATCTACGGACATTTAGTGTGGCTGGCGATAATTTATGCCTGTGCTGCGTCTTTTTTAGGCTGGTTGATAGGGAGACCTTTAACCCCCGCAACCGATGCCAAACAAACCGCTGAAGCCAACTTTCGTTTTTCTCTGGTCACGGCACAAGAAAACTCCTTATCTATTGCCATGATTCATGGTGAAGATAATGAACAGCAACGCTTCCGTGTGCTATTTGCCGATATAGGCAAAGCATGGCAACAACAAACCACCGCGTGGGAACATATTTTGATGTTTTCATCGGGTTATTCGATTTTGTCGATGGCATTTCCTATTCTTATTTCTGCGCCGCGTTATATTCTGGGCAACATCACGCTAGGTGCATTGATGCAGTCAGCGCAATCGTTTCAACAAATGGCTTCCGCTTTATCATGGCCTGTAGACAATATGTCACGCATTTTTGAATGGCGAGCGTCGGTTGAGCGGATATTGGGTTTACTGGAATCATTGGATTATCTGGAAGAGGAAATCGCCAGTCCTGATCCGCACCGCATTACTCTGGAAAAAACCGATAGTTCAGTATTGACTTTTGACAAACTGTGTATTGCTAAATTGAACGGCGAAGAAATTGTCTCTTGCCTCAATACAGAAATCAAGGCAGGACAACACGTCCTCATTACGGGTAATTTTTTCACGGGGTCTAAATTATTTAAAGCCATTACGGGGTTGTGGCCGTGGGGCTATGGACGCATCGGCTTACCCGATGATGAAAAGCTGTTTTTTATGCCGCCACGTCCTTATTTACCCACAGGCACATTACGTTCAGCCATTTGTTACCCTGATGCCGAGAACGCATTCAGTCAGGACGCTTTAGAAGTCGCCTTTAGACTGGCAGGAGTCAGTGATTTAATAGCCCAACTGGATCAAGCTGATACTTGGGATAAAGCCTTATCCCGTGAAACCCAACAACGTTTGGGGTTGGTACGCTTATTATTGTATCGCCCCAAATGGATATTCATACAGGAAGCCTTTGATTCGCTCGATAATACGGGCGAAGAAATGATATTACGCCTGATTTGCCGAGAACTTCCCGATGCCACACTGCTGACAGTAACCAAT
>JAUYBJ010000220.1 GCA_030693155.1 Methylococcales bacterium | reverse complement strand
TGTCGTGCGCCTGAGTATTTTTTTATTGCTAAGGATATTGAGGTTCAGCAAGTTTATGAACAAGGATTATCGCTCAATGAATTATTTATAGTTAATTCAAGTGGCATAAAAACCCATCGTGATGATTTTGTGATTGATTTTAACGCTGATGATTTAACATCAAGAATTCAGAAATTCTATGATTTAGATTATTCCGATGCTGAAATAAAAACAAAATTTGAACTTAAAGATAATAGGGATTGGAATTTATCAGAAGCGAGGCAAGCAGGGATTTTTGAAACAACAGCAATTAAAGATGTTTTGTATCGTCCTTTTGATTATAGAAAAATTTATTACGACTCGAATTTGATAGATTTTTGTCGAGAAAAAGTTATGAAGAATTTTCATAATGGTAAAAATTTAGGGCTAGTTTTGAAAAGATCGAGACTATTAGGCGGGACTTTCCACTATAGACATACAGCTATATGTAATAGTTTGTGTGATATAAATTTTTTAGCTGACCAATCTTTCGTATTCCCACTTTACCTCTACCCAGAAACCACCCATCAACAAAGCACCGAAGAAACCAACCACCGCACTCCAAACCTCAATCAAAAACTCGTTAAACAAATCGCCGAAAACTTAGGCTTAACATTTACCGACGAAAAAGAAACTACCGCCAATACCTTCGCCCCGATTGATATACTCGATTATATTTACGCAGTATTGCATTCACCTAATTACCGCGAAACCTACAAAGAGTTTTTAAAAAGTGATTTCCCGCGTGTTCCGTATCCCGACATAAACACCTTTTGGCAGTTGGTTAAACTCGGCGGCGAATTACGCCAACTGCATTTATTAGAAAAGAGTACAAACCAAGGTTTGAATTCCAGTCAACATTCATTAGCAAGGAGTTCAAACCTTGGTTTGTATCCCAGCTATCCAATAGACGGCGATAATATTATCACCCGCAAACTCAATAAAAACGATTTTGAAATAACCGATATTGAAAACCAACGCGGGCGCGTTTGGATTAATAATAGCCAATACTTTGATAACGTCCCACAAACCGCGTGGGAGTTTTATATCGGCGGTTATCAACCCGCACAAAAATGGTTAAAAGACCGACACGGGCGCGTATTAACGATTGAAGACATAAAACATTATCAAAAAATAATAAATGCGCTGATAGAAACTGCCCGTATTATGCGGGAGATAGATTTATTAACTGACGGGCAAGTAAAATAACAAGTTGAACCAATATTCAGGAGACTAAAAATTCATACGGTAATACAAGCAAAGTAGTCCAAATGGCGCGTAGCGTAATCTGGGGTTTAATCACACAACACCGTCTCAACCAATTTCACCCAATATGCCGAGCCGATGCTGAGGATGTCGTCGTTGAAGTCATAATGGGGATTGTGCAGTAAGCAGCTGTTTTCGGAACTGCCGTTGCCTATCCAAATGTAACAACCTGCTTTTTGTTGGAGCATGAAGGCGAAGTCTTCTGAACCCATGCTGGGTGTGGGTTGGGTGTTGATGTGGTTTGCGCCGACGACTGCGGTTGCGGCTTTCAGGGCGAGTGCGGTTTCGTTATCTGTGTTGAATGTGATGGGATAACCTGCGTTTTCGGGATTAAGGGCAATGGTGGCGGTGACGGCAAAACCCAGACAGATTGCATCGACTAATTGGCGGATTTTAGCGGCGATAAGGGTTTGCACACTGCTGTCGAAACAGCGGAATGTGCCTCTTAGCAGTACGGATTCTGGAATGGCGTTCCATGTGTTACCTGCGTGAACTTGGGTGATGCTGACCACGGCGGGTTGGTTTGGATCAAGGGTGCGGCTGACGATAGTTTGTAAGGCGGTGATGAGTTGGGCGGCGGCAACGATGGCATCATTGCCAAGGTGCGGCATAGCGGCGTGGGTGGCTTGTCCTGTGATGTTGATTTCAAAACAGTCAAACGATGCCATGAGCGCACCTGCTTTGATGGCAAAATGCCCGACGGGAATGTCAGGGAAGTTGTGCATTCCAAACACGCAATCAGCGGGAAATTGTTCAAATAAACCGTCATCTATCATTTGTTTTGCCCCTGCGCGTCCTTCTTCGGCGGGCTGAAAAATGAAATACACCGTGCCGTTAAAATTGCATTGCTGCGCGAGTTGCCGGGCCGCGCCCAGTAGCATGGCGGTGTGTCCGTCATGACCACAGGCGTGCATTTTGCCGTCATGACAGGATTTATGGGCAAAGTGGTTTTGTTCTTGGATGAACAGTGCATCCATGTCGGCGCGCAGGGCGATTTTTTTCGGACTTGTGCCGCAGGTTAAGGTGGCAACTACGCCTGTTTTCGCTAAGCCTTCATGTACGTCCAGCCCGAAACTGCGTAATTTATCAGCAACGAAACGCGCAGTTTCGGTTTCTTCAAAGGCAGTTTCGGGGAATTTATGCAGGTGCTGTCGCCATGTTTTCATGTCGGCGTGGGCTGGGGTGTGGGTGTTTAAGTCCATGATTATTCTGCTGGTTGTTGTGCCGCTTTGGGAAACATCATGGTGACAGTCACATCATCACCACTGCCTTGTTCTGAGGTTTCATCCAGCCAGTCGGCTAGGCAGTGTTGAATTTTGTCCGCGCCGTGGGTGGCGATTTGTTGTTGAAAATCTTCTACGGCTTGGTGAAAATCGGCTTGGTCGGTGAAGGAGTTGGCGTAGCCGTCGGTGGCTAAAAATATCAATGCAGGCGTGGGTTTGTGGTTAAAAAATTGTAGAGCCAACTCGAAGTGATAGATCGCTTTTGCTTCGCATAATGAGAAGGTTTCATTGGCAATCAAGCCGATATTTTTCGGTAACGGGTGTTGTAATTGTCCGTCGTCGGTGAGGACTAATAAATCACCGTCACCAATTTGCAGATACAGTACATAGTCTGTGCTGATTAAGGCGGCGATTAACGTTGAACCATAGAGACTGTAACGGTCTTTAGGGTTTTCGGTTTCGCCATTGTCTGCGTTATCAACTGCCGCACGCCATGCCTGAACGATTTGACTGGGTAAATAATCGGCGGCTTGTTTAATCTGGCGTGAGTCTTCGCCTTTGTCGGCGTGGGCAAAGTCATTCAGCAAGGTGAGGGCGACTTGTACCGCCAATTGCGCGCCAATTTCACTGTGGGTGTGTTTGCTGCTGCCGTGTCCGTCGGCGACGGCAAGCACGGTGCAGGTGTCGTCCTGACTGAACGCCCACGCATCCTGATTGGGTTTGTCGCTGCGTTTGTGTGATGCGCCGCGTACCGTTTCGCCTATGATGTGCCAGTTCATTACAGATTACCAAACGTCATCGGCATCAATATCCGACGCAGGAGGAGCTTGGGGAATCGGCACGACACCGCCGCTAACTTGGTCTTTGACTTGGCTGGCAGGTGCAGAGGCGGCTTGTAAGACAACGGTGGAAGCCCAGCGAATGTATTTCACGAGGTCTTCGGCGTTGTTGGCTTGCAAGGGGCGGATTTCAGGATTGCCGATAAATTTCTGCAAGACTTCCAAGTCGGCATCTTGCCCGATACCGATACCGATACGCACGGATTTTCTGCCCCACGGTTTGTTCAGCAGGGTGTTTAAACCATCATTAAAGTCATCGGTGGGTTGTCCGTCAGATACCAGCACCAGCACAGGCGGCAAGCAGCGTTCGGGCATTTGGGTGACATCGAGTTGTTCTGCGGCTAACTGTAATGCCAGGCCCATATCGGTTACGCCGTTGGCGGTCAGATTGTCCCATTTAAAATCTTCAACAGGGGTGGCTTGGGCGATATGCCACTGCGCACCTGTGGAAAATTTAATCGCGCGTACCATCACTTGGGCGTTGGGATTGTCGGCGGCAACATCCTGCATGGGTTTGATAGCGTTGCGAATGGCGTAGTTGAGCTGTTCTATTTTTTCGCCGTACATAGAGCCTGAACAATCGGCTAACCAAAAAAAATGTAGCGGGCGATTTGCCATTGCACCACCAGGTCTTTTAATAATTTCCATCGTGTGTTCCTGTGTTTATTTATTGTTTCATCGTTTCAAAGCGTTAGAATTAGAACGATGTCAAATATTTACCCAATTATCAAAATTATCCTTTTTATAAACCCATTTCTTTGCAGGTTCATTTAGTAGTTTAAGATTTTTTTTGATATGTTTACTTGCATATTGCAATCCCTCATATCCCACTGTATGGGATGGATGAGGCATACCTACCCATTTTATTTTAGTATTTTTAATCTCTGGTTTAATACATTTTACAAATACAGATTGGGCTGTATTTCCAAGTAACACAATAATATGAGGCGATAAACCAAAGCTTTGATCAGTCGAGTTAAAATATTTCACGACTTCAATTATATTATCTTTAACATAGTTCAAAACAATATCTTGACTGGCTTCCGCACCACCTTGAGTAGCTTTTAAGTCCATAAATCTAAAGTTATTGAATCCTTTTTGATTACCGTTTATACCATCTAATATTATTTTACATCGTGTATAAAACTGCGAGTTAGTATAATACTTATTTTCTGGTGCAGCAGTTTTAAACCAATGACCCATATCTAAAATACCACTATGTGGATTTTGTCCATTAGGTTCAGCGGCAACAAAAAGAACTCTTTCCTCTGAATTATTCCATTCAGGCAAATAACAAGGTGTGAATTTCCATTTAGACATTTTTACCTCTCGCTAATAAAAAATGAATTCTTATTGTCTACATTAAACTTGAATATCCGCGCTGGTATTACCAAAATTAATCGAAATACCTGCCGCTAAATTGACTGAGCGTTGCGGGTCAACCATTTTAACACTGTTATCTGGCAGAGTTATTGTCCACGCACTGTCGCTGATGTTTTGTAAGCCCCAGCGGCTAGGGTCTTGCGGATGACGGCTCACCGTTGCTTGTGGCAGGGAAAAATTAAATTTTTGCGTTTGGTCGATATGATGCGGATAGAGCATGGTGTCGTAGTTGAGCATGACCAGCGCGTTGTTAATGCGTAAACGCGGCGGAGCTACCAAGGGTTTGTTACACGCCCAGCAGTTTTTTGTGTTGTCGCCGTCATAAAAGTTCTGCGCACCACAGCCGCAGTAAAACAGGCTGTCGCGTAAATTAATGAGCAAGACGCGCCATTCATTTTCCCGAATGCGACCGTGCTGGTCGTTGATGCCTGAGGTAAAGGCGCGGGTAAAGACATCACGCAAAAATTGCGGGTATAGCACCCAGTACACCAGCGCGTTATCGTGCAGACCTGCGACGGGGGCATTGCTGTCATCTTGCGGATTGAAAATAAACAGTGGTTCGGTGCCGTAGAGTTTATTCATTGCCGACTGGTCAAAACAGCGAATAGCGGCTTCTTTTTTGCCTTCTAGCGGGTGATGCAGCATCAGCATATAGAACAATAAAATCGACAGGGAAAACAAGTCGCTTTCGGTATTGGGCGGCGCATCACCACGCACCAGTTCAGGAGCCATAAAACGCGGTGTGCCGTTGATTGCCCCTGTCGCGCCGTTCACGTCTACGTTGTCATTGTCGCAAATCAGAATATCGGCCGTGTTAGGGTCAAAAAACACGTTGTTAAAATTGATGTCGCGGTAGCACAAGCCTTTGGCATGAAGCTGTAAAAAACTTTCTGACAGCTGCAAACAGGCACTGATTAAGGCGCGAAAACTCGGCTCAGCACGGCGGCGCATTAAATCAACAATACTTTTAAAATTGGCAGGACGCAACGGCATCACATAACCGAAGCCCGTGCTGTTTGGTAGCACCACCAATTCCAGCGGCCATAAAAAATTATTGTCGGGGCTGCCTTTGCGAATCGCATTTTCCAGACGTTGCCGCAGTTGCACATCATTTTGAATGTAATGCGGAAAATACCATTTAATCGCGACTTCCTGACCGCTCGTGTGGGCGCGATACACTTCACCTTGCGTACCCGCACCCAAAAAAGCGTCGATAGTGTAGGCTTGCTGGGTTAAATCACCGTAAATAACTTGCTTGCTTTGTAATAAGGTACTCATTGAATGCTGTCCGTTAGGCTGGTTAATGGTTGTATTATAGACAAAAGAACTTGCCTGATAACGGTTTAATATGAATGGAAAAATTATCTTGCTTTTCAATAACTAAAAAAAACTCTATAATGGCGGGTTCAACGGAGCATACTGCTCCTCCTTGCTTTACTCTCTGATTTAAGACGCAGAGGGAAGGCTTAACCCGTAAGGAAAAATAATGCGACATTATGAAATTGTCTTTTTAGTTCATCCTGATCAAAGTTCGCAGGTTTCTGCGATGATTGATCGTTATAAATCAACCATCGAATCTGCCGCTGGTAAAATTCACCGTTTAGAAGATTGGGGTCGCAGACATTTAGCGTACCCTATCAAAAAATTGCATAAAGCTCACTATGTATTAATGAACGTTGAATGTGACCAAGCCACATTGACTGAATTAGAAACCAGCTTCCGTTTTAACGATGCTATTTTGCGTAGCATGACGTTAGTACAAAAACAAGCTATCACTGAGCCATCCATCATTGCTACTACAACTGCTGACGAACACAAAGCAGCTGAAACCAGAGCAAAAGATGCCGCTACCAGAGAAGCTGCCGCTGCCGCTGTAGCCGCTGCTGATGACCTTGATATTGATTTAGATGATGCCGATGAAGATTTCGACGCTGATGAAATCGTTGACTAACCTTTTAACACTGAGATAGAGAATTAGTATGGCCCGTAACATTAGACGCAAAAAATTCTGCCGCTTCAGTTCAGAAGGCGGTACAGAGATTGATTACAAAGACATGAATTTGTTAGGTGATTACATCACTGAAACAGGCAAAATCGTTCCTAGCCGTATCACAGGAACCAGTGCCAAGTATCAAAGACAAATGTGTGTGGCAATTAAACGTGCGCGTTTTATTGCGTTGTTGCCTTACTGCGACGCACACAAATAAGTTGTTAATCAGGCTGTTATCGTGAGTTTTTTAGCGGCGTATATTATGCGAGGCAAGATGCAGGCCGTTCTGGTCGCGTCTTTATTAGCGTTGGTATCGTTGTTCATGCACCCACTGCTTAAGCCTGCAATCATTATTGTAAGTTTTGCCAGCATCGCATTAGTTACCCTGAGAAAAGGCGGTGTAGAGGGTATTTATACCCTGCTGTATGCTACCGCCGCGACTGCGCTAATCGGTGGATTACTGCTGGGTGATGCGGCATTCATAGGGTTGATGGTCGTGTCCTGCTTAACCATGTGGCTGCCTGTCTGGCTGGTTGCAGTGGTGTTAAGAGAAACACGGAGTTTGGCACTGGCAGTTGAATTAGCTGTATTTATCGGCGTGCTGGGTGTGGCAGGTTTTTATGCCTACACAGGCGACCCTGCTACGATGTGGCAGGCCGCATTTGCACCGTTACTCGAACTATTGCCAGAAGATGCACCTGTTGAAGGAATGCGGGAATGGATAACCATGTTCTCGCATTACATGACGGGTGTATTTGCCGCAAGTACCTTATTTGCAGTGCTGTTCGGTCTGTTTTTAGGGCGTTGGTGGCAATCGGTACTGTACAACCCTGAAGGTTTTAAACGTGAATTTTTGTCTTTACGGACAGGCGCACGTTTAGCCATCGGCACTATTATCGTGATTATTGTGGCAGAAACGACTTCGGGACTGCTTGCCGAAATGGCATGGAATATCACGATATTATTGTTTGTGTTGTATTTGTTTATCGGCACATCGGTACTGCACACGCAGCTTGCCGCTATGAAACAAAGCAAATATTTAGTACCCATGCTCTACATAACACTGTTTTTAATTCCTCATGTCGCGTTGCCTGTCGCTTTAGTCGGGCTGTGTGATGCGTGGCTTAACTTACGAAAAATACCATCGGCACCTTCCTCTAAGGGATAGTTGCCGATCATTAACCGAAAACTGAGGTATTACAACGATGGAAGTCATTCTTCTTGAAAAGATAGCAAACTTAGGTAATCTGGGCGATAGAGTCTCTATCAAAAAAGGTTACGGTAGAAACTATCTCGTTCCACAAGGTAAAGCTGTTCCTGCAACAGTTGCTAAAATAGCTGAATTTGAAGTACGTCGCGCTGAACTTGAAAAAGCCGCTACTGAAAAATTATCAGCCGCTCAAGCACGCGCAGCAGCACTGGCTAAATTAGCGGTTGTCATCACACACAAAGCAGGCGACGAAGGTCGTTTGTTCGGTTCTGTTGGCACACAAGCGATTGCTGAAGCGATTACCGAAGCTGGCGAAGCCATACAAAAACACGAAGTGCGTTTACCGCACGGCACGATTCGCCACATCGGCGATTACGAAGTTGTTGTTCATTTACACAGCGATGTTAATGCAACAATTTCAGTAAAAATCGCGGCTGAAGCTTAATTTTTAAGCCGAACTCCGCATGAAGACCTTTCAGGTTTTAAAAACCTGAAAGGTCTCTTTATATCCAGCCCCGCCTTTTATTATGCGTGTTCTTTATTCTGCTGTTTTTTATCTGATTATTCCTTTCGTTTTGTTTCGCCTCTATTGGCGCGGCTTCAAAACGCCGCACCATCGTCTGCGTTGGAATGAGCGGTTTGCGCTTTACAATCAACACTATCCACAAGGCGTTATCTGGTTTCATGCCGTCTCAGTCGGCGAAGTTGAAGCTTTATTCCCGCTGGTCAAACAGATGCAAGCCCTGCATCCGGACAGCCCGATACTTATTACCACCATGACACCGACAGGGTCAGCGCGTGTTAAAGCCGTGCTGGGCGAGTCTGTTGCTCATGTTTATGTCCCTTATGACCTACCCGATGCCGTGTATCGTTTCATGCGCTGTTTTAAGCCTAAACTTGCGGTGATGATAGAAACGGAAATCTGGCCCAATCTGTTTGCCTATTGCGGTAAAAACAACATCCCCTTGTACATTGTCAATGCGCGTATCGCCGCAAAATCGGTGGTTAATTATCAAAAAATGTCCGCATTGATTCATCCAGCATTGGCGCAAGTTGATATGATTGCCACGCAAACCGAAGCCGATGCGGAACATTTTATTGCTATTGGCGGCGTTAAAGACAAGGTTAAAAATCTGGGCAATATCAAATTCGATGTGGAAATTTCCCAAGATACCATTGACCAAGGCTTGCAACTAAAAGCCAATTTATTTAAGGATAGATTTGTCTGGCTGATTGCCAGCACCCATAAAGACGAAGAAGCCATTTTTTTGCAACTTTATTCGCAGCTTAAAGCCAAAATTCCCGAATTATTATTGGTCATCGTGCCGCGTCATCAACAACGTTTTGCAGAAGTGAAAAAAATCTGTGAAGCGGAATTAACGACCGTGATGCGTAGCTCGAATGCCCGTGTTAATGCCCAGACTGATTTATATGTCGTCGATAGCATTGGCGAATTAAAAATTTTTTATGCAGCCGCTGATATTGCTTTTGTGGGCGGCAGTATGGTGTCCGCAGGTGGGCATAACATCCTCGAAGCCGCTGCTGTCGGTGTGCCTGTTTTATTCGGTCCTTACATGACCAATTTCAAAGAAATAGCCGATGGCGTGTTAAAGCAACAGGCGGCTATTCAGTGTCAAACGACAGAAGACGTAGTGCAAGCCGTGTTTGAATTGTATCAACAACCTGATTATCGAGCGGCATTGATTGCCAGAGGAAAAGCGTTTATTCGCGATAATCAAGGTACAGTGATTCGCATTTGTGATTTGCTGGAATCCGCTTTAAACCTTGGCAAATAGCCTATACAGCGGGTATTTTTTATCCGCTTCATCCGTTCCCCCGCGTTTCCAATGGTATGCCTACAGATAAAATGTGTGTTTGCATTAAATGATGTGGCTACACTAAACAGGACACTTTTCTATAAAATCACTGAAAAGACCTGAGAGAGTTTATATGACAAGCCAAGCCAAAGAAAAATACACTGCTGAATTTAAAGAAAACGCGGTCAAACGTGCGAATGAATCG
>JAUYBJ010000217.1 GCA_030693155.1 Methylococcales bacterium | reverse complement strand
TGTCGTGCGCCTGAGTATTTTTTTATTGCTAAGGATATTGAGGTTCAGCAAGTTTATGAACAAGGATTATCGCTCAATGAATTATTTATAGTTAATTCAAGTGGCATAAAAACCCATCGTGATGATTTTGTGATTGATTTTGATAAAGCTGTCTTGGCGAAAAGGTTTGAAGATTTTTGCTCAGACTCCTTTAGCAGTCGAGAATTAAAAACTAAATTTTCTTTGAAAGAATCAGAAGAATGGATTAACGAAAAGCAACAAGAAATTTTTAATGCTGATTTTATAAAGAAAATAACTTATAGACCTTTTGATAACCGATATATTTACTATTCCTCAAAGTTTGTAGAGAGAACAAGAGAAAAAGTAATGCGGAATTTCAAAGAGAATTTAGGATTAATTGTTACCAGACAATTATCTACTTTTGATTTCCAGCATATATTTGTTACCGATAATATTATTGATGGGAATATGATTTCACTGCAAACAAAAGAATATTCTTATGCTTTTCCGCTTTACCTCTACCCAGAAACCACCCATCAACAAAGCACCGAAGAAACCAACCACCGCACCCCAAACCTCAATCAAAAACTCGTTAAACAAATCGCCGAAAACTTAGGCTTAACATTCACCGACGAAAAAGAAACCACCGCCAATACCTTCGCCCCGATTGATATACTCGATTATATTTACGCAGTATTGCATTCACCTAATTACCGCGAAACCTACAAAGAATTTTTAAAAATAGATTTCCCGCGTGTGCCGTATCCCAACATAAACACCTTTTGGCAGTTGGTTAAACTCGGCGGCGAATTACGCCAACTGCATTTATTAGAAAGGAGTACAAACCAAGGTTTGAATTCCAGCCATCATTCATTAGCAAGGAGTTCAAACCTTGGTTTGTATCCCAGCTATCCAATAGACGGCGATAATGTCATTACCCGCAAACTCAATAAACACGATTTTGAAATAACCGATATTGAAAACCAACGTGGGCGCGTGTGGATTAATAATAATCAATACTTTGATAATGTCCCACAAACCGCGTGGGCGTTTTATATCGGCGGTTATCAACCCGCACAAAAATGGTTAAAAGACCGCCACGGACGATTATTAACTATCGACGATATTAAGCATTATCAAAAAATAATAAATGCGCTGATAGAAACTGACCGTATTATGAAAGCGATAGATTTAATTGAATTAAATTAAATTGTTCCTATTCCTACATATCCCTACAACTAATTTTATTGTAATAAATTTGGATGTACTAAAACACGTCATTCTGGCAGGGATGCCAGAGCCGAAGACCGCGTTAGCGAATCCAGTCACAGGGATGTGTTCGACATAATGCCATCCTTGGCACTGGATTCCAGCATCCATGCTGGAATGACGACGGTCTAGCTTGAGCTAAATAAACACGCTGACTTTTTGTTAGGAACTTAATCCATATCAATCTGTTCGGCATCCAGAAACATTTCTGCGTAGGTTTTATAGACTTTTTGGGCGATGAATGCGTCGTATAGGTCGGGGTCGATGTGCTTGTCGGTTTTCATCTGTTCTAAGATAGCGAGGGCTTCGGAGAGTTTTTTGCCTTGTTTGTAGGGGCGGTCTTTGGCGGTCAGGGCTTCAAAAATGTCGGCGATTGCCATGACACGCGCGGGGATGGACATTTGTTCGCGGTTCAGTCCGTTGGGATAGCCTTTGCCGTCCATGCGTTCATGGTGTCCGCCTGCGTATTCGGTGACTTTTTGCAGGTGTTTGGGGAATTTAATTGCCGATAACATGGCAATGGTGGCGTTGATGTGATGGTTGATAATCTGGCGTTCTTCGGCGGTTAATGTACCTTTGCGAATAGTTAAGTTGTACAGTTCTTCATCGCTTAATAACGCTGTATCGGTGTTATTTAACTGCCAGTTAAGGGCTTTTAGCGACGTAAGGCGTTGAATGTCCGCATCGGACATAAATTCACCGCCCGTGTTGCTGTGTTTAATAAAGGCAAAATCATCATTTAAGCGGCTGATGGTGCTGTGCAGCTGGTCTTGCCGCGTGGTACTGAGTTGTACATTGCCCTGTTGTTCGGCAAGTTGTTGTTTGAGCAGGGCAATTTCGGCATCGCGTTTTAATACTTCAAAGCGGGTGGCTAACAGGTCAATGCGGTCAAAGAGTGCTTCTAACTTGGTGGCTTTGTCGATAACGTATTCGGGCGTGGTGATTTTGCCGCAATCGTGCAACCAACCCGCAATGATCAGTTCATAGCGGTCTGCATCGCTGAGTTGGAAATTTTGCAGATAGCCGTAATGGGTGTTGTGTGCGGCTTCGGCTATCATCATGGTGAGTTCGGGAACGCGGCGGCAATGTGCGCCTGTGTAGGGCGATTTTTCATCAATGGCGGTGGCGATTAGTTTAATCATGGATTCAAACATAGTTTCCAAATCGCCAATCAGTTGCTGTTTAGTTAATACGGTGGCGGCTTGCGAGGCGAGTGCTTCGGCAAAACGTTGGGACACAGGATCAAAATCGACAATTTCTTGCGTGGTAATATCAATGGCGTTGATAAGTTGCAGGATACCGAGGGTTTCGCCTAGATGATTTTTTAACGGAATTGCCAGAAATGATTTGGAGCGGTAGTTGTGTTTTCTGTCGAATTCTTGCGGGCCGATAAAATCGAAATGAACGGCATCGTAGGCATCATGGATATTAACGGTTTCATCTTTATGATAGGAATAACTGACGACATTGCGCAGGTTGGGTTCGCCATTTTCGCTGTACAGCGGCACACGCGGCTTGTCGATAAAGTCGCTGTTACAGTCGTTAAAAAACAGACCCAAGCTGTCGGACTGGAAAATTTCTATGCTCATCACGTTATCCCGTGTGAGAAACAGGCTACCGCCGTCAGCATTGGTAATAGCTTTTGCACCCAGCACTATTTTTTCTAATAGTTTGGCAAACTCTTTTTCAGCAGATAAGGCAATACCAATGTCGATTAATTTTTCTATTTGGTGAATAATTTTTTGTATAGGCATGGCATAAACAGAGGGTAATGCTAAAAAACAACGTGATACTGGAGTCAAAACTCATGAGTTTTGACTCCAACATCGGATACTTTCACAATCTCTTTACACGGCTGTTTATGACAGCATTTTTTTCAGACAATCAGCAAAATCAGCGGTAAATGCCGCGTCATCACATAATTGGCTGCTGGCAACCTGCTCGCGTAAACCCGCCCGCAACGCGGCTAATTCATCCAGTGCGGCGGCGTGCTGTTGTGCCAAGGCGATGTAGTCCTCGGTGGAATGTGCCAGCCAGTCTTGTTCCAGACCTACCGCCGATAAAATACTCACACCCATCCGCGCGACTGAGTTATCACCTGCCAAGGACAGCACGGGCAGTCCCATCCACAAGGCTTCGCAAGTGGTGGTCGCGCCATTGAACGGAAAGGGATCAAGGGCAATGTCGATTTCGTTATAGGTTTTAAGATGATATTCACAGGCAGGGCGAAACTCCAGCCGTTGGGTATCGACACCGAAGGCTTCAAACAAGCCGCGAATTCGTCCCGCAACGCCCGCATCAAGCAGTAGTTTATTTTGCAGAATCAGGCGGCTGTTGGGTATGCGCAGTAAAATTTCACTCCAGACCGCTACCACGCTACGGTTCATTTTCTGCACATTATTCAGCGAACCGAAAGTGATATAGCCGTTGTGTAATGCGGGTAACACGTTCACGGGCAGGGCATTGGGGTGTGGGTGATAATTAAACTGGTTCTGTAAATAGACTACCTGTTCGGTGTGTTGCTGTGGCGCGACGGCTTCAGGATCTGCCCATTGATCGGTCAGGCGATAATCAAACGCGGGTAAACCTGTGGTGAACGGATAACCCAGCCACAGGGCAATAATGGGCGCGGGTTTTTTCGCCAGTGCGTATAAACGATGCCCTTTACTGTGTCCGCTTAAATCAATCAGGATGTGTAACTGGTCTTGTCGGATTTGTTCACACAATGCGTCATCCGACAAGGCGGCAACGGGTCGCCAGAGTAGTGGCATGGCTTTGATGCGTTGCGTCACCGTGTCTTCGCCTGTTTGATTGGCATAACAAACAATGTCGAATTCCTGCCGATTCAATTGTTTTAACAAGCCTTCGGCAAAATACATCACCGAATGTTCACGAAAATCCGCAGAAATAAAACCGACGCGGATTTTATCCGTGGCAGGCAGGGTGTGGGGCAGGGCAGGAAAACGCATGGATTCGCCCCATTGCCTGTGTGCATCGACCACTTGTGCGCTGGTTAAATCATCACGATACAGTTGTAAAAATAAACTGCCGCTGCCCGCATTATGCTGGGCTTCCAGTTGATTCGGATTGACTGCTAATGCGCGTTGATAACAGCTGATGGCTTCGGCACAGCGTCCCTGTTCAGATAATGCCGTGCCTAAATTATTCCACGCTTCGGCAAAATCGGGGCGCAATGCCAAGGCTTTACGCGCATGACTTTCTGCGTCGCTGATTCTGCCCACCAGTCGCGCCACATTGGATAAATTGGAATGCGCACTGGGATAATCTGCCCAGTATTGCAGAGCTTCACTGTAGGCGGCTTCGGCGGCTTGCATTTGCCCAGCTTCCAACAGCGCGTTGCCCATATTGTTGCTGATAATGGCAAGCCGCGATAACAGCTCGGCGCGTTGCTCATCGGTCAGTTGTGCGCTGCTCAGGTGGGTGTTCAAAATGAGCATTAACGATTGATACGCAGGCACAAACAGCGGCTGTTGATGAATCAATGCGGTAAAGAGCTGCTCCGCTTTGTCGGTCGCGCCGATATTACGGTACAGCTCGGCTAAATTATGTTGTAACCCTAAATGCTGCGGGTGTTGCTGCACCGCAGGCAACAGCACCGCCAATGCCTGCTCGGTTTGCCCCAGTTGCGCCAACATCACCGCTAAATCAGCCAGTGCATCAATATCAGTAGGGTTAGCTGCAAGATGCGTGCGTAAATTAGTGAGCGCGTGCTGTAAATGTGTGATGTTGGTCATATTAAAAAAATGGTTGAAGGCAACGGTTCAAGTTGGTTTTAAAGGATTGGGCGTTGATGATACACAGGAATTTTCTGCCTGACAGCTTTCAGGTAATTTTATGCCGCCCTGTTCTACATCAATCGGGTCGATGTTGTTATCAGGTGCTTCCAAAAATTTATCAGGGTTATATAAAAAAGTGGTGGATGCCTGTAACGCTATTAAAGCGAACCAAATATATGTTTTCATCCTTACAACGCTCAGCGTTGAACACGACTGACGACGCTCTAGCGTCTTCATGAGTTTCGTAGGGTGGGCAATCGTCTTTTTGCGTGCATCGCCGATTATGCCAATTCCGCGCGATGCACACGATAGAGCCGTTTGCCCACCCTACTAGTACACTGTCAGTTTAGTTATGATGGGTAAAGTTGCTAGACCTGCGAGGTTTTTATCACACGTCATAATAAAATGGACTGACTACTAGGTTCTGTTGACATTTCGGGAATAGTCATTCAGAAACAACCAGTTATAGATATATAGCAAAATCATAACTTACTGATATAGTTAGCGATTTTACCAAATGTCAACAGAGCCTAAGGCTACTCATCGCGTTTGTGAG
>JAUYBJ010000210.1 GCA_030693155.1 Methylococcales bacterium | reverse complement strand
CATGAAGCGTTACCGCATTCTTTCTGACAGACTAAGAAACCATCTTATTGATTTATACGATGATATTCTCGGAGTCTGCGCGGGGCTTTGGAACTTCTATCTCGCTAACTGATTGTTTTATAATGGAACAACAACTCTAATGAATCCAAATGGACTTGATGCAGGTGAAATGCAATTACTACAAGCTCTTTTTGACGATTCAAATGAGCTGCTTTTTACAGGCGATAAACGATTTTTAAAGGCTCTTGCTAATGTTGACGCATTAGGTGATAAATTAGAACAAGTAAGTGGGAGCTTTATTTGTTTTGAACAAATTATCTATTTTCTGATAACAGAATTAGGATTTGATTTAGTTAAAGCCAAATTCATTCAGGCATTAGATGCTGACACGAGAGTTGATAGTGCTTTAAGAGTTTGTTTTGAGGGAAGGCACTTAGCTGTTGAAGAGCGTGTTATTGAATTGCTCAGTGTGTACATAAAAGAAATCCGCAACGAAAGTGGTCAATTATTATCGGTTAGCGAAGAATGGTTGCCTGCCTCCATCATCGAGTGAGTTACAAATTAAATTTGTAACTCACTTAGTCAAAAAAATTACATCATTTAACAACGGGTTAAATAGTAACCGTTACAACGAATGACAATTGCGCCATTCAACCGCATTGCCCACTTCATTAAACAACAGCGGTAACGCGGCTTTGGCTTTGGGGTGGACATCGTGGAATAACAGTACGCCGTGGCGTTTGATGAGCATTAAGGTCAACATTCGGTTGAGGATATGGTCGCTGTTCACTTGTTTATTCCAGTCTTGGGAATCTAAATTCCACAATGCCACTTGTAAGCCTTGTTGTTGAAAAAACGCGCCGCTGTCGGCTTGGCGTTGTCCGTAGGGCGGGCGGAATAACGGTAGCGCATTGCCTGTGCTTAAGGTGCTGGTGATTAGGGTTTGGGTGCGTTGAATCGAGTCTTGCCAGTTTGCCCACTTGGCGTGAGATTGATGTTCCCAGCCGTGGTTGGCGACGCATTGATTTTTATACAGTGTTGCCACCCTGTCGGCATTGGTTTTGTTGATGCGGTTGTGCAAATTCTCCCCCAGCACAAAAAATACCGCGCTTTTTTGATTAGCGGTAAGCATGGCTAAGGTGTCGTCGGTGTTGCCTTGGGCTTGGGTTGGGCCATCATCAAAGGTGAGTAAAAATTGGCGGTCGGTAAAATTATCGCCGTTCCATTCGTTGCTATTAAAAAAGTCAATTTCACTACTGATGTTGGGAAACAATGCCGCTAAACGCAGTTGTTCGGCAACGTAGGCGCGGCTGAATTGTGCCAGATTGGTGTGCCATGCGCTGAGGTTAGGGGGGATTTTGCTTGCTAAATTATCCGCTTGTGTGAGGAGGTGGGCGGTTGAGGTGACTGTGCCGACACACGTCCAGTCATCATTCGTACAATTTTTTGCTGCGTTCTGGTAATTACGCAACGATAAGGCGAGTTCTTTATTCAGCCATTGTGTGACGGACGCACGATTGACGGTTTTGATGTTAAACGCGGCTTTCATGTCGGTATCGGACAGTTTTCCCCTATTACCCAATGCGATGATGTATTCCAGTATGGCGGCGCGTGATGCTTTATCAAAACTGTCGGGCGTATTAATCGGGGCTTGCCATAGGTTTCTGTCCACTTTGGCAACGACGCTGGGGTCTGCGGCAGGTGTATTCAGGCTGTAACCTAATAAAGACAGTGCGGTAAGCGTGAATAAATAGTTTTTCATGCGCGGGACTCCAGAGCATAACGGTGACGGGGAATTAAAATGGCTACGCATAGTATAGGCTGATAACGCACAGGAAAAGCCACGATTAATACCCCCAGTTGTAATACAATAGTAAGGTTTCGTGTCATAACAAAATAACTATTTACAATAATTACAAAAGAGGAAGATTCATGTGTTGGAGTGGTGAAGCGTCAGGAGTATTGGCGGTGGTTGGCTTAAGTACCGCCGCTTATGTAGCGTTAAAAGGAGAATCCAGGGAGTTGTGGATTCCGTTGACTTATTTTGCCTTGATGGAGTTATTACAGGCATTTACTTATGTTTATATTGATTTATGTGACAACCCGAGTAATCAGGTGCTGACGTTATTCGGTTATCTGCACGTCGCGTTTCAGCCGTTTTTCGTCAATATGGTGGCGATGTATTTCATCCCCGAAAGCGTGAAATTAAAAATCCGTACTTATGTTTATACCATCTGCGCGGTTGGTACGGTTGCCATGCTGGTGAAAATGTATCCGTTCGCGTGGGCGGGTGAATGTATTGTCGGTACAGAAGGTTTTTGTGGCCCGCATATCTGTTCAACTTCTGGCGCGTGGCATATTGCGTGGCAAATGCCGTTGAACGGTTTGATGTCGAACCCTGTCGAATGGCTGTTCGGTTTTAACTGGGGCTTGCACGCATTCAGTTATATTGTGGTGGCGTTTTATCTGCCACTTATGTATGGCTCATACCGTTTTGTTGCGTTTCATTATTTAATCGGCCCGTGGATTTCTGATGTGACTACTGATGATCCGAATGAATACGCTGCTGTGTGGTGTTTATTTTCTATCGCCTTGTGCGTGTCGGTCATTAAAACGCCGATTAGAAAATATCTGCACGTTAAAAAATGGCCGTTTTATCAAACCACGGTGAGTGATTCTTTATAATCGCTCCTTTGACTGATACCGAGTAGGTGCGACAATTCGCGCCTACTGTAGTGATGACATATCGGTATCGGTCTTTTATACTTGCCAACATTTATTATTTACAGGAACTGACATGGAAAAACCATTTATTCTACACATGCTGACCACCGCTAAAAACTTAAGTCCTTTTGATGTCAATATGGCATTGGATGCAGGTTGGGTGTCGGCATTGCCTTATATTAATGTTGAACCCAGCGAAGTACAGAGTTTGGTGCAAGATGCGATTTTTTCCCGCAGTGCGAAAAACTTGAAACGCACGGGTATTTTTATTGGTGGTCGTGATACGAAACAAGCAATGGATATGCTGAAAATTGCCAAACGCTCAATGGTGCCGCCGTTTGAAGTGTCAGTATTTGCTGATCCAAGTGGCGCGTTTACTACAGCGGCGGGTATGGTTGCCGCCGTTGAACACGAATTAATCACTAAATTCAATACTACCTTGGAAGGTAAAAATATCCTTGCCTTAGGCGGTACTGGTCCTGTCGGTCAAGCGGCGGCGGTGATTGCTGCCCAAGCAGGCGCGAATGTTCGTATCATTGGTCGTCAATTGGATAGAGCGCAAAACATTGCTGATTTATGCAACAACGAATTTGGCGAAGGTAAAATTACCATTACTGCGGGCGCAGATGCTGATAAAGCCGAATACATTAAAACTGCCGATGTCGTGTTTGCCACAGGTGCGGCGGGTATTGAATTATTAAGCGCGGAATTGATTGCTTCTGCTCCGCAATTAAAAGTCGCGGCTGATGTGAATGCAGTACCACCTGCTGGGATTGCGGGTGTGGATGCGTTTCATAACGGCACACCGATTGCAGGATCTAACAGCGGCGCGGTCGGTATCGGCGCGTTGGCAATCGGTAATGTGAAATATCAGGCACAAAGCCTATTATTAAAACAAATGCTCAACACGGACAAACCTGTGTATCTGCATTTTGAACACGCATTTGCTGTCGCTAGAGAATACATTAAAGCAAAATCTTGAGACTTTACGCACCGCTAAAGCACTCTTTCCTGTACTTAACACCGAGGAATTTTCATGGAAAAACGCAGTATTCTTCATATGCTTGACCCGATGCCCAACAACAGTCCATTTGACATTAACATGGCAATGGATGCTGGATTTGACGTGCTGATGCCGTATAGCAATGTCAAACTGGACAGTGTGTATCGCTTGACTCAGGATGCGATTTTTTCACGCGGGCCTGCGGGTGTTAAGCGCACGGGGATTTTTATCGGCGGTCGTGATTTAGCCTTGGCAATGGATATGCTGACCACCTGCCAACAGGCAATGGTGCCGCCATTTGAAATCTCGGTATTTGCTGATCCCAGCGGCGCATTTACCACCGCCGCCGCGTTAGTTGCGTGTGTGGAAAAAGAACTGAAAACCAAACACGGCAAAGAGTTGAAAGACTGTAACGCCTTGGTATTCGGCGGTACAGGCCCTGTCGGTATTGCCACAGGTGTGATTGCGTCCTTGGCAGGTGCAGACACCAGCTTGGTGGATCATTTATCAGTCGATACCGCGCAGGATGTTGCCGATGCTTATAATCGCCGTTTTTCCTGCACACTCAAAGCCGCTGTTGCCAGCAACGATACTGAAAAAGCCGCATTAATCGCCAATACCGATATTATTTTTTGCGCAGCTAAAGCGGGTATTCAAGTATTGAGTGCCGCTGTATTAAAAGAAGCCACGCAATTAAAAGTCGCAGGTGATGTCAATGCCGTGCCGCCGTTAGGCATAGAAGGCATTAAACGCAATGATTTGGGTGTGCCGTTAATTCATGCCGTGAATGCGGCGGGTGCCGTTGGTGTCGGTGCGTTAGCGGTCGGCAATGTGAAATATCAGTTACAACATGAAATGTTAAAACTCATGCTGGAAACCGATAAACCGTTGTATTTGGATTTTCGCCAAGCGTTCGATAAAGCGCGAGAATTGGTTTAATTATTTTCGTGCCTTTCGTGTGTTTCGTGGACAGTATTTTCAATTTTTCAGACAACAGCCCGATTAATCTATATGATGACGGGCTTTTTAATTACGAGAGGGTTTTATCATGCAAGTAGCCGATAATATGGCGGTATCTATACACTACACCTTAACCAATGATAAAGGTGAAGTATTAGATAGCTCAATAGGCGATGAAGCGTTAGTGTATTTACACGGCGAAGGCAATATCATTTCTGGCTTAGAACAAGCGTTGAATGGTAAAGCAGTCGGCGACAAATTCAATGTCCGTCTGGATGCAAAAGACGCTTACGGCGAATTTATGGAAGACCGCATACAAGTTATTTCACGCGCTATGTTTGAAGGCGTTGATGAACTGGAAGTCGGTATGCAGTTTCAAGCCGATGTCAGTGATGGCCCTGGTATCGTCACTATCACTAAAATTGATGCTGACAATATTACCATTGACGGCAACCATCCGTTAGCGGGCGAACCATTAACGTTTGCTGTTGAAGTTGTGGCTATCAGAGCAGCAACCGAAGAAGAACTGGATCATGGTCATGTACATGGTGCAGGTGGTCATCACCACTAATCTGATTGTAAGTAATTGATGTACGCATGAAAAAGCAATCGTCCACGAAAAGCACGAAAGGCACGAAAAATAAAAATCGGGCAGTGTATTAAATCTGTTATTTTTATGACTGCCAGTCCTCTAAAGGACTGGCAGTCATTCATCCTGTTGTAACAGGCTTCCCTCTCTACCCAACGATTACCGCATTATTTTTTAATCTTTTTCGTGCTTTTCGTGTCTTTCGTGGACAAAAGTTTTCTTGTGCGTAACATCAGTTATCAACATATAATCAAAAGCCTAGCGATAAAAGGCTTATAATGCGTGAATTCTTAGTTTTCCCCCTATAAAGATTCATGTCATCTACTCCCGATACCTCCCCGCTGTTATTTACCGACTTTTCATTAGACGACTCACTACTGAAAGCCGTCAAAAAAATAGGCTTTGAAACGCCGACACCCGTACAACAGCAAGCCATTCCACTCGCAGTCGCCTATAAAGACTTATTAGTCAGTGCCAAAACAGGCAGCGGTAAAACCGTCGCGTTTTTGTTGCCGCTGTTAAATCGCCTGCTCAGTTCACGCTCCACCCTGTTCGGCACCCGAGCATTGATATTATCGCCGACCCGCGAACTGGCGCGACAAACTTACGAGCAATGCCTGCAACTCATCGAATTCACCGAATTAAAAGCGGGTTTAATTACGGGTGGCGAAGATTTTAAACAACACCAAAGCCTGTTACGCCGCAATTTTGAAATCATTGTTGCGACCCCAGGCCGATTGGTAGAGTTGATGAATCAAGAAAGCGGTGATTTTACCCATCTTGAAGTGCTGGTGCTGGATGAAGCTGACCGTATGCTGGACATGGGTTTCAGTGAAGACGTATTAAACATCGTCAGTCACTGTAACGCCGCGCGGCAAACGCTGTTATTTTCTGCCACGCTGACCCATTTCGGCGTGATTAGAATCGCCGATAAAATTTTAACCAATCACAAAGTGGTTGCCTTAAATACCTTGCAGGATGGGCATTCCAATATCACCCAGCAAATCATCCTCGCGGATGATAACGACCACAAACAAAAATTACTTGCGTGGTTATTGCTCAATGATGATTACGACAAAGCATTAATTTTTACCAACAGCCGCTTACAAGCCGATATGTTGCAAGGGCCGTTACGCGGTAAAAAATTGCGCGTCGGCGTGCTGCACGGCGAAATGGAACAAAGAGACCGCAATCGAACCATGCAGTTATTTCGTGAAGGCGTGATTAACATCATCGTCGCCACTGATTTGGCGGCGCGTGGTCTGGATGTCAGCGGTATTAATCTGGTGGTTAATTTTGACGTGCCGAGAAATGGCATTGATTATATTCACCGCATCGGGCGCACAGGTCGTGCCGATGAACTAGGCACAACCATTGCCCTAGTGAAGCACACCGAATGGAATTTAATGTCCAGCATCGAACGTTTTCTAAAACAGAACTTCATACGCCGCACCATTAAAGAACTGGAAGCCAAATACAAAGGCCCGAAAAAACTCAAGGCCTCAGGTAAAGCGGTAGGCAGCAAAGGCAAACCAGAGCCGAAAAAAGCGGAAGTGGTTAAAGTGAAAGTCCGCGAGCGCGATAAGAAAAATGTCGGTAAACGGAGAGTGCCGACTAATAAGCCGACGGTAGAACAAGCCCAAGAACAAACGGTTATAGATTAATAACAAACAAGCCCCGTAAGGGGCTTGCTTAATTCAACTATGTGCTAATTTATGGCGTAGCAATAAAATCGTTTTCAATTGCACTGCGCAATAACTTATTTACCAAAATTTGTAAACTTTCATGTGATGATTGGCATTTTTTCTCAAGACATAGCACGAGGTCTTTATCTAAATAAATCGGTAATTCAATCTGTTCAACAGGCACATAGAATTTACCTTGTTCAGCATTAGAAAAATCATATTCGTCTTTCATTTTGTTAGCCTCTTTATATAAGTCGTTTTCTCGTTAGCGGTTGCCTTTCTAGCGAAAGTGTCGTATCACATCATCACAACGAAACGCATGAACAACCAAAGGAATTTTTATGCAAAATTTGTACGAAGCAGTGTTAGGCGAAAAAAAATCGCATTTACTACATTTTAAAATTCCAACAATTTGACCAGCAACCGATAGGGCTAAAATCAAGCTGGAATTGGTCTGCATTTTTGTTTAGCGGTTTTTGGGCAATCTATCGAAAAATGTACGGATGGTTTTTTGCTTTTTGGGGCATTGTAGCAATCGTCAAATTTTTTGAAAAAGCTTTGCCTGAGTTATCGATTTTATTGTTAGTATTTTCGATAATTTTCGGAATTTTTGCCAACTCGCTTTACCATGACAGTGTTAAAAAAAAGATAGCAGTAGCACAACTGACTATCAAAAACGAAGCGCAACTTCTTGAGTTTCTACGCTATAAAGGCGGTGTTAATACATGGGTGGCTTGGGTTTTCGGTGGTTTGCATGTCATTGGCATTGTTGCATCCATCGCTATTCCTGCTTTCCTAGATCACAAAATTCCATCACCCCAAGTTCCAAGTGCCGTTGTAACAACTGAAACGCAACCAGAAAATAAGAATTTCCAAAGACGGAAACGATCTGAGTATTTTTCTGAAATGGATGCATATTGGGATGAGATTGATTGTAAGAAACCTGAAAATAAAAATTCCGATACTTGTGAATCTGTTCTTGCTGAAGCCGCTGAACAAGGGGATGCAGTCGCACAACATCATTTAGGTAATAGGTATTTCTCTGGTGATGGCATCACCAAAGATGATGCTCAAGCTCTATTCTGGTGGCGTAAATCTGCTGAACAAGGAGATGCAGGTGGACAATCTAGTTTAGGTCTTGCATACGAGAAGGGTCTAGGCGTGGAAAAAGATGACGCTCAAGCGGTGTTCTGGTATCGAAAAGCTTATGATGGAGGCAGGATTCTCTCGCCAGAGATTTTAAGAAAAATAGGGAAGTGACTATGTTGTTGGTGAATATAGATTATTCAAATATTATTTTGATACACAGTATAAAGACTGGTTAAATAGATTTAACTGGATAGCCTGACGGGGCGATAAGTGGTAGTCATTACACCGTTTCCAGTTATTCCCTTTCGTAACGATTGCACTTTAATGAGGTGTTAATGAACGGCGCGACCGAATCACTAATTAAAATACTAAGTCCAGCCAACTATGAGTATTGGAGGGCATCTCGAAAAACCCATAGTCATGGGATAAAAATGATTAATAACCCATCAATTTATTAACTGACATGATCAAAGAAATTTTATTAGTCGCCGAAGAACGTGAAGCCAAGCTGAACAAGCTGGGTGATATAGCTAACCGCCAATAAACTGATTATTAAAAGCAGTGTTTGAAAAGCTCATCGACAGAACATTTTTTTTTGTCGGCGGATGGCTTTAGCTTGCGCCCATTTTTTTTCAATTGGATTAATGTCAGGCGAGTAAGGTGGTAAATATTCTAAAA
>JAUYBJ010000208.1 GCA_030693155.1 Methylococcales bacterium | reverse complement strand
GAAATTCTCTGGCGTAAAATAAAGTATGAATGGTTGCCTTTATCCTGTTATCTCAGCTACAGCCATCTAAAAAATTCCGTTATTTCCATCTTAGAGGGCTTTGGCACTGAATAACAGATTACTTTTGTTTAACTACTTATCGGTGGTTTGGGTGCGGATAGTCTTAATCTCACGGAGACAACTGCGACGACTGATACGGTGCGAATTGCCACGGGTGACAGTTTAGCAACTCTTGGTGGCTATGACTTGGTCACTGGTTTTACAGGTATTGATAAACTGGATTTAGCAAGTACGGTTATTGCCGTTAATGTGACAGAGGCGGATGGTATTGATTCGGTTGTTATTCGCAGTCATAGTATTAGCAACGGCATTATCAGCTTTGATGATATAAACAACTACACCGCGCCACTTGCCATTTCAGCGTCAACCAACTTGGCTAATGTATTCAGCTATCTGCAAACCAATATCACAGACGGCAATACCGTTGCTTTTGTTGCCGAAAATAATACCTATGTGTTTCAGGATGGCGGTGTCACTGATACTTTGGTGGAACTGCTTGGTGTTACCGCTACCAGTGTCAATAATACGGGTCTGACAGCCAGTTCTGTATGGGTTATTTAAAAAATCGGCTGAAGAATAGGGGCTTATGGGGTATTATCACGCACCATTTATTCACTTTTAAAATTACAGGAAGCTAAATATGACCCAAGATGAATTGAAACAAAAAGTTGCTCAAGCGGCTATTCCTTATGTGAGAGACGTTGCCATTATCGGTGTGGGTACGGGATCTACGGTTAATCACTTTATTGATTATCTGGCTGATTTTAAAGCCGATATTGAAGGCGCGGTATCCAGTTCTATCGCCAGTACCGAACGCTTAAAAAAATTGGGTATTCCTGTATTTGATTTGAATGCAGTGGGTACGTTGGATGTGTATGTGGATGGTGCAGATGAAATCAGCCCGCACAAACATTTAATCAAAGGCGGTGGCGGTGCATTAACGCGCGAAAAAATTATTGCCGCTGCTAGTAAAAAGTTTGTTTGTATCGCAGATGGTTCTAAACAAGTTGACGTGTTAGGCGCGTTTCCATTACCTGTGGAAGTCATTCCAATGGCGAGAAGTTATGTTGCCAGAGAATTGGTTAAATTAGGCGGTCAACCTGTGTGGCGCGAAAATTATATTACTGATAACCATAATGAAATTCTCGATGTGCATAATCTGAACATCCTCAATCCAATTGAATTAGAGCAAATCATCAATAATATCGTCGGCGTAGTCACTGTCGGTATTTTCGCTATGCGTCCTGCCGATGTCGTGCTGGTAAGCGTTGGTAACGACATCATTACGCTTTAAAATACATGGTAGTGTATTAAATCTTTTTAGACATGACTGCCAGTCCTTCAAGGACTGGCAGTCATAAAGCATAACAGTTGCAGGTTTAACTCACTACCAAATGTCTTTATAACCTACGGTTTACGCCATAGGTTTGTCATCTTAATTGCTTTTAGGACACACCGTGAAAACTCATAATGCAGAACGGCGGAAGATAAAAAAACAGCTTTGGCAGTATTTGATGTTGGCTAACTTATTAGGTTTGTTGGCATTTGGTTTTCACTGGTACATTGGCTTGCAGGACACTCTGCCAATATCCGCGTTTGTCAGTGCTGAACTGTTGCTGTTTGTCACGGGTAGTCTTGCCTCTGCGCCCTTGATTCGCTTCGTGGTTCTTGAATGGGATACCCGTTATCTTGAATTTCTTAATCGCTTGAACAACGACGCGCTCACTGCGTATCTGCAACAATTCTGGGAAAAACGCACGATGGATGATCGCAGCTTTATTGCGTGGCGATTGGAAGAGTGCGCGGATAAAGCAATCACACAAGCGCAAATAGACCACAGTATGGATGCTATATTTGAAGCTCTCTATCATGAGCAGTATGGTCGGTCTGCGTTTTTTATGCCGATGCTGTTGTTATTTTTCAGTATTTTTATTTCTACCGTATTCAGTATTTTGGCGTATTTACAGCAAACGACTATCGCCATAGAAGACACTGATGTCACCGTCATTGCGATTGCATCAATTACAGGTGCTTATATGTACATCGTCAGTGACTCAATACAAAGTGTACGGCAACGCAGTGTGAATTCTTCCACTATTTATTGGTACACGCTGAGAATGATACTGGCAATTCCCATCGGTGTTGCGCTCACCTCGCTGATTGCCCAAGATGCTCAGCCGTTTGTCGCCTTTGGTTTGGGTGCGCTGCCTATGGATCATATTATTAAAGCGTTGCGCAGTCTCAGCACTGAAAAACTCAATCTGACCGTAGCCGAAGAAGAATCGGATCAACTGATAAAACTGGAAGGCGTGACTGCACGCATTTCGTCATTAATAGACTTGTTGCACCAGAATAAATAAGAATAGATAATTACTATTATCAATAGAGTTGTTGTTCCATTATAAAACAATCAGTTAGCGAGATAGAAGTTCCAAAGCCCCGCGCAGACTCCGAGAATATCATCGTATAAATCAATAAGATGGTTTCTTAGTCTGTCAGAAAGAATGCGGTAACGCTTCATGCC
>JAUYBJ010000181.1 GCA_030693155.1 Methylococcales bacterium | reverse complement strand
TAAAAGTAAAATGTCCGCACTCGGCGCAGCTATGCGAAAATTGGTACAGATTTGTTTTGGTGTCTTTAAACACCAACTACCCTATCAACCACAAATACCATAATTTGCTACTTGTGATTGATTTGGAGAGATGGTATCTATTGATACTTATAGCGGTTCATTTGTTGTCAAATCAGCGTTACAGCTTGCCCCTTTGGTATTTGTCAGACCAAGCGAGTTAAGACACGCAGAATGGGAACACATAGATTTTGAAGCTAAAGAATGGCGTTACTTAGTCACTAAGACCAAGACACCGCACATTGTCCCCTTATCCAGCCAAGCTGCTGAGATTCTAACCAACTTACACCCACTCACTGGAAACGGTCGCTTTGTGTTTCCATCGGCACGGACACCCAACGGATCACGCGCTATGTCGGACGTGGCTTTGTTGGCAGCAATAGCTACAGTTTATCCAGTAATTTTTGGAGCAAAGGCGAGAACTATAAAAATGACTTTAACGCTTACCTCGTTTATTACGACCTCGACCTGTATTCCAATAACACAGGTTATCTGGATTACCCGATTCAAGGCGACCAAATAAACCAAAAAGAGAAACGTATTGTTATCGGTGGCAATGGTGAACAAACGTGGTTTAGTAACTGGTTTGGTTTCGACGTTGATAACCGCTTAGGCATACAAATCCGTCATGATGAAATCATGGGCGCGGCATTAAATCGCTCGCAACAACGGCAGGTTTTTCAAACCGTGCGCCAAGATGATATTAGCGAAACCAGCATCGGACTCTACGCAAAAAATCAGGTGCAGTGGCAAGAAAAATTTCGCAGCATTGCATGCTTACGCGCAGATTTTTTTGATTTTAATGTCAACAGTAAAACGCTGGCAGCTAATTCAGGGCAGAAAAACGCCGCTATGCTTAGCCCTAAATTAAGTTTAATTTTCGGCCCTTGGCAGAATAATGAAATTTTCGTCAATGTCGGCTACGGCTATCATTCCAATAATGCGCGAGGCACAACACTGTCGGTTGACCCCGTGTCAGGCGATAACCTGAGTTCAGTCGCGCCTTTAGTTTGGTCACGCGGCGGTGAACTTGGACTAAGCAATAAATTTATTCACGGTTTGAATTCTACCTTGGCTCTGTGGTGGTTACAGATGAATTCAGAACTGATTTTTGTCGGTGATGCGGGAACAACCGAACCTAGCGGACGCAGTGAGCGATATGGCGTGGAATGGAATAATGATTACGCTGTCAATGATTGGCTGACACTGGATGCTAGTTTGGCACTTTCAGTCGCTCATTATGTCGGCGTGCCGCGTGACATGAACTATGGCTAAAGCACAATAAAATGATTTAAAAAGCTTGGACAAACAAATCATCAATGGAACAAGCCTTTTGTCTTCGGAGAGCCTTAGACTGCGCCCATTTATGTTCAATAGGATTCAGATCAGGTGAGTAAGGAGGTAGAAATTCGACTAGATGCCCCGCTTGTTCGATGAGTTGTTGGCTATCGGCACGTTTGTGAAAGGCGGCATTGTCCATAACGATGACGCTATTTGGCGGTAATTTGGGCAACAAATCTTGCGAAAGCCAGGCAAAAAATACATCGGCGTTAATAGTGCCCGTGAATAGCGTCACGGTCAGTAGTGTGCTTGCCAGTAACGCGCCAATGACATTTGTCCGACCTCTGGCGTGCCAATCGTGTTTACCAAAGCAACGTTCTCCGATAGGCGCGTAGCCATGTGTGCGCGGCATATCGTGTGCAAATCCACTTTCATCCAGATAAACAATCGGTTGCTTATTCGTCTGATAGGCTTCTATCTTGTCCTGAAAAATACGCCGTGCGTTTTCGTCCGCTTTCGGATGCGACAGTGTTTTTTTTATAACTGATTTTTAAGCGTTTCAAAGCATTGCCTATGGCTCGTTGACTGACTCCAAGACGTGCGGCTCGTTCATATTGATAGGCATCAGGGTATTTGTCTACGTCTTTTTTCAAGGCTTCCATATCAAGCTTTGTTGCTGGTTTGGTTCGGGTACGCAGGGGTTCTAGCCGCTTATCCCAGCGCGTTATACTGGCTACGCCAATGCCAAAACGCACTGCCGTTTCCATCACTGTCAGCTTTTCTTGTTCTTTTATCAATAATACTTTTTGTCGGAAATCTATTGAGTAGGTCATTGCAATATAAATAATCAAATTATACTACTTTAGCTATAAACCTTTGACAGTATTTATATTTTAGATTTGCACGGCAGCAATAAAAAGAAAGAAACCGCGCCCGATGGCAGTAAAGATGAAAATGTATTTGATATTATGCAGGGTGTGTCGATTAATATATTCGTAAAAACGAAAGGTAGGCGCGAATTTATTCGCGACGAGGATTTAAAGACGCGAATAAATTCGCGCCCACTTGATGAAAATTTAGCAGAGGTTTATCATTTTGATTTATACGGGTCGCGTAAACATAAATACGATGTACTGTCAGATAATAGCCTTAACTCATTAGCATGGAATAAAATCGCTTGTCGTGCGCCTGAGTATTTTTTTATTGCTAAGGATATTGAGGTTCAGCAAGTTTATGAACAAGGATTATCGCTCAATGAATTATTTATAGTTAATTCAAGTGGCATAAAAACCCATCGTGATGATTTTGTGATTGAT
>JAUYBJ010000167.1 GCA_030693155.1 Methylococcales bacterium | reverse complement strand
CCCGCAATATCGACAAACTCAATGGTTGTTGGTAATACGCGCTCAGGTTTAACGATTTCCGCCAGCTTGTCCATACGCGCGTCTGGCACAGGCACAACGCCAACATTGGGATCAATGGTACAGAAGGGATAATTTTCAGCGGCGATTTTTGCCCGCGTTAAAGCGTTAAACAGGGTTGATTTACCGACATTGGGTAAGCCCACGATTCCACAATACAGTGCCATAGAGTTCTCTTAACAGTTTTGAATAAAGCCCATAATTATACAAGCTATCGCTTTAACTCGCTGATTGATTGCCGTTACCGCGTGGACTACCAAAAAACAGCAACTTACATCAGCGTATTAAAAACGATTTTTTACCGCACGTTTTTGTCGCCAGCGTATAAACCCCGTCACATACAGCACGACAGGAATAAAGCCGCTGATAAAAATAATCCAGCGTCCTGTCAGTCCTGCAATTTCGCCACTGTGCAGAGGATGCAGCCAAGTAATAAAAGTATCACCTGCACCGCTTTGTCTGGCATCTTTGCTTACCAATACTTGACCTGTGTACTGTTCTACCTACACCATTGTTTTAGGAAACCGCTGGCTGGGTTCGCCTGTTTGATACAGCATAATACGATAACTACCCGTTGCATTAGCGGGCGTTTCTATCCAGCGCAGTTGTGCTTTCGGGTACTGTTGTACGGCAATATTGACCGCTGCATCGACACTGATACGCGCTTTATTTTGCGGTTGCGATGCGACTTTGGGCATTTCATAAAGCGGTGAAATCTGGTTAATCATCGGGTTAAAGGTATCGGGCAATTCCAGAAGAATCCCCGTTATCACCAGCAATAATAACAACACTAAACCATAGACACCGTTGAGTTTATGCACATCAAAAATTAACCGCGCCGTGCTGCTGTGCCGCTTGAATGTTAAAGCGGTGCGCCATTTGTTAGGTGCGGGCAGCCATAAATAGATGCCTGTAATTAACAAAACCAGCAACACGCCGCCGATGATACTCATGATGAGTTTGCCTGTTGTGTCCAATAACAAGGTGTAATGCAAATCATACAACCATGTCATCACCGTTTGCCCCCAAAACCGACTGCTTACCACGTCGGCGGTATAGGGATTCAGCCACACCATGTAAGGGGCAAAATGCAGATGCTGGGTTTCTTGGGGTTTGTAATAGCGTGCGACTGCCATTGCCTGTTCATGGCGCGGCAGTTCAATCCGCCACGCCGCTGGGCGTTCAGGATGGGCTTTATTTAAGGCTTGTAACCACGTTTCATAAGGCTGTTGTGCGCTGTCAGCAGAAATTTGTAACGCGGGATTTAAGACCTCATCTAGTTCGACATAAAACACCAACAGACTGCCTGTCAGACCCGCCAGCACGAACACCAGCCCGACCGTTAATCCCAGATAAAGATGGCAATTAAGCCAAACCCGCCGCCAGTGATGGCGGCGGGTATGAGTGGTCTGTGACATTTATTTTAAATCGTAATTGACACTGATCGCGCCATAAACTGCTCTGCCATCACCCGGTGAATGCAAGGTTTGTGCGCCATCATCCCAGACATATTCCCAATAAGTATTGGTCAGGTTTTTCAGTTGCAGTTGTAATTCCACCATTTTATGCACTTTGTAACTCAGGTCTAAATTCAACAACGCATATTCGCCGACTTTTTTACGTTTATTGGCTTCATCTGGATAATATGCACCTTGCCCTGTTGTCCATAATGACGATTTAAACTCTGGGGTGAATTGATAATCTATGCCTGCTGAGAATAAATAATCGGGCGTGTGGTCGATTGAATTGCCTTTGAATGTGGGCGTGGTCGGTGAAGGTGTTTTGATAATCGCTTCTTGCAGTGAAAACGTTGTCCAAATGTGTAACGGATCAATCGGTGATACTTTTAATTCTATATCCACGCCTTGTCTATCAGTCGCACCGATATTGGTGGAATCGCCGTTAGGATTGTTTAATTGTCTGCGCCATTCATTGGTCGCGGATTGCTGCCAGTAAGCGACACGCCCTTCTGCCCATTTCACGGACTGGAGTTTAACGCCGACTTCCCAGCCATCGTTAATTGATGGTGCTAAATCTTTTGCTGTCGCTGTCGTTTTATAAGAAGCCGCGCCCGTCGCCACTTGGAAGGTTCTGCCCCAGTTACCGTATAAGCTGTAACCTTCAATCGGGGTAATTACCGCACCGACTTTAGGTTGCCAGATACTGCCGTAATTATTGACTTCCGCCAGTCTGCCATTGGCGCGGTTGACAAAATTACCCTGAATGCTGTCAACACGAAACCCTGGCGTGACTCGTAACCATTTAAACGGCTGTATCATCGCCTGCATATAACCGCCATAATCTACAAAATCGAACTCTTGATTGCGGGTTTGTGACGTGCGGGTACGATTTTTAGTCAGAAAACGATAGCTTTTATTATTTTGATATTGAATGTCAAAGCCCGATTCCAGCGAAAAATCATCCAACCAAGCAACATCTGGATGATAAGTTAATGAAGTCATGCCGCCATATTGTATTTCTTCGGCTAAACGCTCTTGTTGTGCAACTTTAGAGCTGAACGTTACCCATCGCTTGTCATCAAACGAGTTGCCATACACTTTGCTTGACCAAAACAGCTCATCAGTAATATTCACATCCAAATGTCCGCTTAACTGCCCCATTTGACGCTTATCGCCATCGGTCGCGTTATGCGGCATGGATTGCAATTTATTGGTGCGTGTTTGGGGTTCTGTCAGGTAACCGGGTTCGTCTGCGTCGGCATCGCTCCAACGGGCAATGACACCGACTTTATACTTGCCGCTCTCTGGCGTATAAAACCATTTACCTGAAAAACTTTTTTTCTCAGAAGCCGCATGATCCCGATAACCGTTGGTATCAATATAGTTGACCGTGTAATTTTGTGTAAATCCGCCCGACTCATAACCTAAACCCGATTGAATTTGCGGCGTACCGAAACTGCCATAACTGAGCCGTGCTTTCGCATAATTGCCGCCCTCATAAGTGTTAATGTTGGCATTACCCGCAATCGCGTGTAAGCCATAACGCGGGTCGTTCGTACCGCGCACTACTTCAATCGACTGAATATCTAATGGAAAAATCGCATCAATAAACGGCATATTGCCATCATTGGAGTTACTGGGAATACCATCAATCAGCAATTTCACCCCGTTGATATTGCCTTCGCCATTGAATGCGCGAAACGAGAATTTGCCTGTGGTCGTGCCTTGATTAAATTGCGTGATTTGTACACCCGGCATACGGTGAAATAAATCATAACTGGTCAATACGTTTTGATTTTCGATTTTATCGGCATTCATAATATCCACCGAACTTAAAATATCGCGACTTTGTAATTTGCCGGACGGAGCGCGTGTGTCGGTTACCTCCATTGTGCCCAGCTCAAAAACTGAATTATCTTGCGGAGCGGGTTTATTTTTATCGGCAGCCTGTGCAGACATTGACAGCGCACCGCCTGTCAGCAACAAGGCAATCGCCCTAGATAAATTATTTTTTTGATAAGGCTTATTTTTCAAAGGCACGAACACACTCCATTATTTTAATGATAAAAGGAGGTATTAAGCAAAAAAAATGCCCCAAAATAAGTGATTAACAATCAATTAGTTATAAAAAACAGTTTAAATAACTATGTTATTTAAACTGTTTTTAAGATAAAAATGTGTCATTTAACCAAATACTATAAGCTTTGTGGGTTTTATTTTTGTAGTTTTGTAGCTTTATAGGTTGGGTTGCCGTCTTTTTGGTAACCCAACACAACCACGCACGATATTTATTTTTGCGTACCGCGTCTGGGATCAAACGCATCCTGCACGGTATCAGCAAATAAATTCGCCGCCAGCACCAAGGCAAACATAAACACGAACGCGGCGGATAATGACCACCACACAATCGGTTCACGCGCCATTTCTAAACGTGCGCCGTTAATCATATTGCCCCAGCTGTTGGTGGTCGGGTCAACGCCGATGTTGATGTAAGACAGCACCGCTTCGGCTAATACCAGCGAACTAAAATCCAGCACTACAGAAATTAATACAATGTGCATCACATTGGGCAGAATGTGGCGCAGTAGAATAGTGTGTTGTTTCACGCCCAAGGCATAAGCGGCTTGGACGTATTCCATTTCCCGCAGTTTCAAGGTTTCGGCGCGGAGCAAGCGACACAAACCCGTCCAACTGGTCACGCCTAAAATCAAGCATAAAAATAACAGCCGCGTGTCAGAACGCACCACCACGCTGGTGAAATCGGCTTCATGATTTGCCATGTACACTTGCACCATAAGGATAGACGCGGCAATTAATAACACGCTGGGAATGGAGTTGAGCGTGGTGTAAATATATTGAATAACATCATCGACCCAGCCGCGAAAAAAGCCCGCCAAGATGCCGAAGATAATCGCCATCGGTAACATGATGAGCGTGGTCAACGTGCCGATAATCAAGCCTGTGCGGATACTTTTGACCGCTTGATAAAACACATCTTCGCCCACTTTGTCCGTGCCTAGGACGTGATAATAGCCTGAGAGGTGAATCAGGACGTAGCTTAGGGTAATTAATATAAATAACGTGCAGGGTACAGGCTGAAAGGTAAAAGACGAGTCCTGCACCTTATTTTTACGACTCATCCAATACACCAGCATGAACGCCATAAAACTCACAACACCTTTAAAAGCCCCCACAGCCGCTTTCTGCAACACATCAGCCAGTTTATCGCTGTCATTGCTTAAATGCTGACCAGCAAACTGCAAGCGCGGATAACCCCACACAGTTGAACCATCGGCTAATGTCATCATTTCTTTGCTGTATAACGTGGTGGCAAACGGTGCGGAATAGGTTTTTTCGCCGTGTGTGCGCAATGGCGTTGCCCAATAATCCAACACACTGATAATTTCATTTCCCGCACCTTGTTGTTTGAAATGCACCGAATCCAGCAAACCAATCAGCACAAAAAACACCAGCACCACCAGTGACACCATGCCAACTTTATTATTGGCAATCGTGTGTAACGGGCGTTGTAAATGTTCTTTACCGCGTAACGCAAAACCCAACGCCAAAATGCTGAGAATCAGCGCGAAAATTAAGCCATCCGTCCATAAAATAATCATGACAAACGCACTCTAGGATCAACTAATGTGTAGGAAATATCAGTGAGCAACAAACCAACGATATACAACACCGAACCCAAAAATACCATTACCCGCACGATGGCAAAGTCTTGGCTGTTAATGGCATCAATCGTATAACTGCCTAAGCCTGGAATACTGAAAAATGATTCCATGATTAAACTGCCCATGAATAACAACGGCAGCACCACGACTACGCCTGTTAAAATGGGAATCATGGCATTTTGTAGTACATGACGGAACAGGGTTTGTGTTTCGGTGAGTCCTTTGGCTCTGGCGGTGCGCACATAATCTTTTTCCACTTCTTCTAAAAACAGCGTGCGATACCAGCGACCACCTGAACCTATGCCTGAAAATACGCCGATTAATACTGGCAAAATCAAAAATTTAATCGCCGCAAAGCCGTCATCATAGCCAGAAATCGGTACTAACTTTAGCACCTTAGCAAAGACAAACTGCCCGCCGATAATATAAAACAGCGAGGAAATTGACATTAACACCACGCACAATACCACGCCCGCCTGCTCCAGATAACTGTTGCGAAACAACACCATCATCAACGCAAAACTGATATTGACCACCAAACCCAGCAACAACGTCGGCAACGCCACCGCCAAACTGGGCAAGGCGCGTTGTTGAATATCATCACCGATATTTCTGCCGCTGTCCGACGTACCAAAACGAAACAAAAATAAACCCACCGATTTAGTATAAAAAATGGTGTCAGTGACTTTCTGTTCTGCCTCTGCTTCGCTATTCCACAACAGCGGTTTGTCATAACCGTGCTGATGTTTCCAGTTGCTAATCGCCGCTTCGGTAACGTGCTTTTGCCCCAACTGTAACCGCGCCATATCATCGGGGCTATTGACCACGAAAAACAGCACGAAGGTTAAAATATTAACCCCCATTAACAAGGGGAACGCATATAAAAAACGGCGAATAAGGTAACTGGTCATAGCTGGAGGTTTTTTTGGGTTGGGTTTATTGACATAGTGTATCGAAGCAGACTTTTAAATAAACTGGATGTTAGCATCAAATAGACGCAGCTTGTATTTGTGTCATTAAAATACCGTCCTCCAAACAGGCTAGAAATCTACACTACCAACGCCGCCGCGACAATTTCTATCCAGTGGCGCACGGGGGTTTGGGTTTTGCTTTGTAAATGGGTTAGGCAGCCTATGTTGGCGGTGGCGATGATGTCGGGTTGATGCTGTTCTAGGGCAATGATTTTATTTTGCCCCAGTTGTGCGGATAGTTCAGGTTGCAATAGGGAGTATGTACCTGCTGAGCCGCAACATAAATGCGCATCGGCGACGGGGCTTAAGGTAAAGCCTAAACGTTGTAACAGTTGTTCCATTGCACCTGTTAATTTCTGCCCGTGTTGCAGGGTGCAGGGTGCTTGGACGGCGATTTTATCGGCGTGTTTTAAGCGTAAACCGCTGAGGTCTTCGGCGGCGAATACTTCGACTAAATCAACGGTTGCTGCTGACACGCGCCGCGCTTTGTCAGCGTACACACTATCGTGTTGCAGCAGTTCGCCATAATCTTTGACCATCACACCGCAACCACTGGCGGTGATGACGATGTTTTCCGCGCCCTGTTCCAAATACGGCAGCCACGCATCTATATTGCGGCGAGCAAAATCCAAGCCGTCGGCGGGTGCAGACAGGTGATAACTTAACGCGCCACAACAGCCTGCACTGGGTGCGCTGATGAGACTGATACCAAGTTGTTGCAAGACGTGAGCGGCGGCTTGGTTGATACTGGGCGCGAGGGTGCTTTGTACGCAACCCTCTAAAATGAGCATTTGCCGTGTTTGCGGTTTGCGTGCGCCGAAGGTGGGCGCAGGGCGTGGTGTCGGTATCGCTATCTGGTCAGGTAATAGCGGTTTGAATAACCGTGCTAATGTTAATAACGGCGCAAATCGCTGAGGATACGGCAGGATGTAACGCAACACCGCGCGGGTGCTACGCTCGAGTAGCGGACGGCTGAGTTGCTGCTCCAGTTGTTCGCGTCCTATATCCAACAGTTTTCCGTACTGCACACCTGAGGGGCAGGTGGTTTCACAGGCTCTACAGGTTAAGCAACGGTCTAAATGCGTGAGTGTGGTGCGCGTTGCTGCCTGCCCTTCCAGCACTTGTTTAATCAGGTAAATGCGTCCGCGCGGCCCGTCGCATTCATTGTTTAGCAGTTGGTAGGTCGGACAGATGGCATTGCATAAGCCGCAATGCACACAGGTGCGCAAGATTTTGTCGGCTTGCTGGGCTTGGTGTTCGGTGACGGCGGTCAGGGCTTGAATTTTCATGGTTCACCATTCGGCATATAAACGACCGCGATTAAAAATACCGTGCGGATCAAATGCCTGTTTTAAATTGCGGTGCAGTTTGGCGACCGCTTCGGAGGGCGGTTGAAATTCACAACCTTCAACCGAACGAAATCGACAGGCGTGCGCGGATAATTGCTGCATGGTGGCGAAAATAGTTGCCGCGCTTTCGTCGCTTTTTAACCAGCGCAACGCACCACCCCAGTCTATCAGCCAGTTGCCTGATAGTGGCGGTTGCGGTGTCGCAGGGGCTAACGATAATCGCCATAACGGTAGCTCACCCCGAAAAAAATCGTGCTGCTGTTCACGAATGGACTGCCAGAATGCTTTGGCAACAATCGGCGATAACGTTTCACCGCCTAGCCGTTGCTGCGCCGCTTTCAGGGCGGATTCTGCACCCGATAAGCGCACGTTTAAGCTGTTGTCTGCAAAGCACATTGCCGATAACGGCAGGTTTTGCCTGCCCCATTGCGTCATGGTGCTTAACGCTTCTGCTTCGCTCATCATGAAACTGAGCGTGGTTTCGCTTTCAGGACGCGGCAGAACTTTCAGGGAAATATCCAGCAACACACCCAGTGTGCCCAACGCGCCGACCTGTACCCGCGACACATCAAAACCCGCGACATTTTTCATCACTTCGCCGCCGAATTTCAACACTTCACCCTGCCCGTTAATCAGACCGACACCTAGCACCACATCCCGCACCGCGCCAGTGTAGGCACGTCTTGAACCCGACAACCCAGCGGCGACTGTGCCGCCTAAGGTGGCGGTGCTGTCAAAATGCGGCGGCTCAAACGCCAGCATCTGCCCGTTTGCCGCTAACAGTTTTTCTATGTCTATTAATGACGTACCACAGCGGGCAGTGAGGACTAATTCACTGGGTTCGTAGTGAATCACCCCGCTATGGTCGGCGACGTGCAGCGGCTCGCCTTGCGTGGCTCTGCCGTAAAAGGCTTTGCTGTTACCGCCGATAATCTGTAACGGGGTTTTGCTGGCAATGGCGGATAAAACGCGCTCGTGTAATGCTTCTGTGTTATCCATGCTTAAAACCTTTCTAAATCGGGATGAGGAAGTTGCCCGTGATGAACGTGTAACGCGCCGAATTCCGCACACCGCCGTAAACTGGGAATGGCTTTACCTGCATTGAGCAACCCCCGCGCATCAAATGCGGCTTTCACCGCATGAAATTGCTTGAGTTCCGCGCTACTGAATTGCAGACACATTCCATTGAGTTTTTCCATGCCCACGCCGTGTTCACCAGTAATCGTGCCGCCGACGCTGATACATAATTGTAAAATCTGTTGCCCCAAGGCTTCCACACGCGCCAGATTATCATCTTTATTGGCATCGTATAAAATCAGCGGGTGTAAATTACCGTCGCCCGCATGAAAGACATTAGCAACTGCCAAGCCGTAGTGCGTGGCTAAATCGGCAATACCGCGTAACACCTCAGCCAAATACTTACGCGGAATCGTACCATCCATACAATAATAATCAGGCGATAAACGACCGACCGCAGGAAAGGTGGCTTTGCGTCCTGCCCAGAGTTTTTTGCGTTCGCTGTCGGTTTCTGCCAGTTGTACATCGCTTGCGCCCTGTGCATAAAAAATAGCCCGCGCCCGCGCTAAATCTTCCGCGACCTGCTCGCTCATGCCGTCCATTTCACACAGCAATAACGCCGCCGCATCCACCGGATAACCCGCATGAATAAAGGCTTCGGCGGCTTGAATGGCTAAGCTGTCCATCATTTCCAGCCCTGCGGGAATTAAGCCATCGCTGATTATCGCCGCCACTGCCGCGCCCGCTTGTTCTATGCTGGTGAAGATTGCTAATAGTGTAGACGCTGTTTCGGGCATGGGTAATAATTTCAGCGTCGCTTCCACAACGATACCCAATAAACCCTCTGAACCTGTGACGAGTGCCAACAAGTCATAACCTGAACTGTCTAAACCCGCACCGCCCAAGGTGAGCAAATCTCCGTCAATAGTGAGCATTTGCACCGACAGCACATTATTGACCGTCAAGCCGTATTTTAAACAATGCACCCCGCCCGAATTTTCCGCGATATTGCCGCCGATCGTGCAAGCTAATTGCGAGGATGGATCGGGCGCGTAATATAAACCGTAAGGCGCGGCGGCTTCGGACACTGCCAGATTGCGCACGCCTGATTGCACCCGCGCACAGCGATTATCGGGATCAATCGCCAGAATGCGATTGAATTTCGCCATGCTCAATAATACGCCGTTTGCGATAGGCAACGCGCCGCCTGATAAACCCGTCCCTGCACCACGCGCCACAACAGGTATGCCCTGTTGTGAACACAATCGTAATACTGCTTGAGCTTGTTCGGTGGTTTCAGGCAACACCACCAACCACGGCAATACCTGATACACCGACAGCGCATCACATTCATAAGGGCGTAATTGCTCAGGTGCTGACAGGATGTTTTCAGCTTTAAGCTGGCGTTGCAACTGACGGACAAACGCCTGTTTATCCACCGTGTGGCTGATGTGTTCGGCTGGGTGCGCGACGTGATTCATGACTTTACACGGCGGTTAATTTCAAATACTTTTCGTACAACGATTCATTGCTTTCAACATGAGCGGGGTCTTTGGTGATGCAATCAACGGGACACACTTCAACGCATTGCGGTGTACCGTGATGTCCCACACATTCGGTGCATAACTCAGGGTCGATGATATAAATATCTTCGCCTTGGCTAATCGCACCGTTGGGGCATTCTGGCTCACACACATCACAGTTGATGCACTCGTCGTAAATAATTAATGACATGGTTTTTGGTTTCTCCTAAAGGGGGTTAATAGATGAATTTTATGGAATATCCTGTAGGTGCGGATTTATCCGCACAGCGCGAATAAATTCGCACCTACACTACTTTTTTCTCGTTCCAACGCGCCTGCGTTGGAATGCAGTAGAGACGCGCCGCGTCTCGCACCGCAGCGCGGTGCAAAGGCGTTCCCACGCGGCGCGTCACTGCCATTAAGTTAAGAAAAACCGCGATTAAAAACAATGCTTTTTCTCGCGTTTCTGAAAACTCAATAACGTTCGGGCAGAGGACTCTTTGCGTGGTGGATTGCGGTGTTGTCGCTCTAAGCAGGGATTAGAGAGAAACAACGCGGTTAGTTTTTCCAGCAAAGGTTCAGTGGGTTCGTTGCCCAATAGCAAGTCTAAGGCTTGGTATTTGATGGCATTGAACGACACGGATCGATTGACTGTTTGTGGGTGTT
>JAUYBJ010000166.1 GCA_030693155.1 Methylococcales bacterium | reverse complement strand
GTCTCAGATACTCCACGGCATGGATGACGAGGGCGGGGAGCCTTTCTACGCACAAGCTCTTGGCTTCAGGTTGCGTCGGCTTCCCCAGTACATCAGTCTTACTATAGCTTTTTCGGGCTATTTTTTCTTGGGCTTTTGTTCAGGGTTAATATACAAGGTTGGGGTGTCGTCTTTTTGGCAACCCAACATTTGCTGATTTGTTGGGTTGAGAAAGAATCGCCATCCAACCTACAGTCTCAACATGATTTACGCCCACTTGATTTAAAAATAAGGAAAAAAACCAACTTAATTTACGATGACTGCTTTGTCATCATTTTTTAACTGACCCTGAGTTAATGCCATGACTGCTTATAAATTACCGCCTATTGACCCTTCAGAAATTACGCCTCGCGATTTGTTTCAGGACAGACGGCGGTTTATGCAGTTAGCCGCTGGCGCGTCATTGAGCGCGTTATTGCCTCATACGGTTTTAGCGGGTGAACAACTGGCAGGCGTGACCAAATCCACCGACCCTTTAGCCGCTGAATTAACACCTTACAAAGACGTAACCAGTTATAACAATTTTTACGAATTCGGCACAGGCAAAGAAGACCCCACACAAAATGCAGGCAACTTAAAAACCCGTCCGTGGACAATTACCGTTGAAGGTGAAGTCAATAAACCCAAGGTGTTTGACATAGATGAACTACTGAAACTCGCGCCCTTAGAAGAGCGCATTTATCGCCTGCGCTGCGTGGAAGCGTGGTCGATGGTAATACCGTGGATAGGTTTTCCGTTAGCCGAATTGCTCAAACGAGTCGAACCGACAGGTAACGCCAAATTTGTCGAATTTATCAGCCTGCACGACCCCGAACAAATGGCTGGGCAAAAATCACCTGTGTTAAATTGGCCTTACAAAGAAGGCTTGCGCATGGATGAAGCCATGCACCCCTTGACCTTATTAACCGTTGGCTTGTATGGCGAAGTCTTGCCCAAGCAAAACGGCGCACCTGTGCGCATTGTGATACCGTGGAAATATGGCTTTAAAAGTGCCAAATCTATCGTTAAAATCCGTCTGGTAGAAAAACAGCCTGACACCAGCTGGATGCAAGCGGGGCCCAATGAATACGGCTTTTATGCGAATGTGAATCCAGCGGTAGACCATCCGCGCTGGAGTCAGGCAAAAGAACGGCGCATTGGTGATTTTTTAAAACGCCCTACCCTGCCCTTTAATGGTTACGGCGATCAAGTTGCCCAATTGTATGCGGGCATGGATTTAAACAAAAATTTTTAACAGAAAAATGTGTATATAAATTGACTCAATAAAAGAGATATTTAACATGAACGATAATGAATTAAAAAGTAGTTTTCTTTCCCAGACGATTGACGGACGGTTTGCCAATATAGCTGATACATTCCCCGATAATATCGCCTATTCTGACAGTGAAAATACCGTAACCTATCAACAACTCAGCACTGAAGTAGATATTCTCGCGGCGAAAATTCAAAAAAACTTACCTGATGAACCTATTGTCGGTTTATTTTTTGAGCAAAGCTTAGCATTTATTACCTGTTTTTTTGCTGCAATTCGGTCTGGAAAAGTTGTCGTTCCGTTAGAAATTAATTCACCAGAAAATCGTTTGTTGAAATTAATTAATAATGCACAGATAAAAACAATTATAAGAGGCGATAATTTATCTTATGCTGAAACCAAAGACCTGCGAATTTTTTCATACAGTGAACTATGTAAAAAAGAAAGTAGTGAACTGCATATCTCTGACGATATAAATAACGAGGTCGTTATTTTATACACATCAGGCTCAACAGGCGAACCTAAAGGTGTTATACATACGCATAAAAGTTTTATGCACTGTACCTATAGATTTACCAAACTATTGGGTTTAATCAATACCGATAAATGTACTTTTTTATATAGCACTGCTCACATGGGTGGAACAAAAGATATTCTTAATACCCTGCTTAATGGTGCTACATTAAATTATTATTCCATAGAAAAAAATGGCTACCATGATTTGCCACAGTGGATTAAAGACAATAAAATAACAGTCTATACCTCTATCGTAACGGTATTTAGAAAATTATGCGGTGAAATTAAAGGCGATTTAAAAGACACGGGCATAAAAGTAGTGCGGCTTGGTGGTGAATTATCATTAAAAGTAGACTTTGATAAATATAAAGAATTTTTTCCAGATGATTGTTTATTTATTTCAGGTCTTGCAAGTTCAGAAACAGGTTTGATACGGCAGAATATTCTTAACAAACAATCCGTAGTAACAGAAAGCTATATAGCTAACGGCTATCATGTAGATGATGTTGATATTGATATTAGAGATGATGAAGGCAATACCGTTGAAGACGGTGTAATCGGCACTATTGTTATTACAAGTGATTATATCTCAACAGGCTATAAAAATATGCCTGAACTTACCGCCGACAGATACAGAATAAATAAAGTGTCCGGTAGAAGAGAATATTGGTCAGGTGATACGGGTTATATTAAAGACGGTAATTTAGTTGTATCAGGGCGTAGCGATTTACAGATTAAAATAAGCGGCAGACGTATTGATTTATCTGAAATTGATTCCATAGTCATGGAATTATCAGGAGTTACCAACTCCGCTGCGTTATATTATGACGAAACAAAATCTATCATCTTATTTGTTGAAATATCTAAAAATAACGCACTTTCCAAAGAAGTATTAAGCCAGCATTTATCAGATAACCTGCCTTTTTATATGCAGCCGACGAAGATAATAACGCTGTCTGCTCTGCCTTTAACGCCCTCATTTAAAATAAATAAAAAACAGCTTTATGAACTAATTAAAGATTATGAACGCCCTTATGTTGAACCTACCGGAATATATGAAACAGAAGTTATCAATGTATTTTGTAAAGTATTAAATAAAGAGAAAATTGGCATACACGACAATTTCTTTGAGTTAGGCGGTGATTCGATAGCGGCAACAAGCACTAACGTTATGCTGGAAAAAATATTTCATATTAAAATTCCTTACGGGTATTTATATCAAGCCCAAACAGCCGAGCTGGTTGCAAAAGCAATTCAGGATAATAACTTTGAGAAACAATTAAAATGGTTATCTCTGGTCAACAGTGGCAGTGGTGTACCTATTTATTGGGTAGGCGAAGACAGTATCAGAAAATACCTGCCCGATGATCAGGAAATTTATCGCATCGGTACGCATTATGACCATGGCGAACTGGATAAAAATTTAACAGTTGAACTTATTTGCAGTGAATTTACTGAAGAAATATTAAAAGTAAATAAAGGAAATCATTGTATTGTCGGGGGATTTTCAATGGGTGCAAGATATGCACTTGAGGTATCTCAGCAACTGAAAAGACAGGGCATGAACATCGATTTATTAATTCTTCTTGACCCATCTGAAAAAGATAAAAAAATTTTTAGAATAGGTAATACGGTTAAACGGCTTATATCAAATTTTTATTTTTTGACAAATATTACGCCGCCGGAAAGTTTTAAGACTATTCATGTTTTTCAATATCATAGAACGCTACGCAATAAATATAAAATTTCCAAATATGATGGCAAAGTGTTACTTTTTCAAAGAAGACTCGATATTCCTTTTGAGGAACGTGAGTGGCCTAAAATAACAACCCCTGACAACTTAATATTTCACCCATTGGATTTAGATGATCATTTCGAAGTTGTCAGTAATAGTGAGATACAATTACAATGGGCAAATAAAATTAAAGAATGTATTTATTAAAAAATCAGCAGATTGACCAATAATAATTTTTTAAAATGGATGTATTAAGTAACTGTAACCTCTTTATTTTTAAGACCTAGGAGGTTTATTTTTACATCCTGTTATTTTAAGTACACTGAAAACACGCTAATATGAAAAACCTGAGTAATAAAATGTTGATATGGTTGAAAATCAGTGTATTTTTATTGGCACTTATTCCGTTGTTTAAATTAGGTATTGCTGGATATTTTGATAATCTGGGCGCAAATCCGATTGAAAAAATAACCCACCGTACAGGTTACTGGACGCTGAGTTTTTTACTGATAACACTGACTGTTACCCCATTACGGCGATTAACTGGCTGGCTGTGGTTGACGCGCTTACGACGGATGTTAGGTTTATTCGCTTTCTTTTATGGGTGTCTGCATTTTTTAACCTATCTTATATTAGATCAGTTTTTTGATTGGGATAATATTGTTAAAGATATTATCAAGCGACCTTATATTACTGTCGGCTTTGCTGCTTTTGTCTTGCTTATTCCACTGGCTATTACCTCTAATAACCGCATTATTAAATTAATAGGCGGTAAACAATGGCGGTTATTGCATCGTGCGATTTATCCGATTGCTATTGGCGGAGTGGTGCATTATTGGTGCTTGGTAAAAAAAGATATAACCCAACCGCTAATATTTGCGCTATTACTGAGCATATTATTAGCGGCGCGGTTATTTTATGGGTGGCGTAGTTTTCTTTTAGTTAAATAAAACGCAACTACTCAGCCCTTGCTATAATTAAAGACCTTCTGGGTTTTTAAAGCCCGAAAGGTCTAAATCTAAGGTCATAACTGCCGCGCTACGACTGCCAGTCGTTAAACAGCGACTGAGCAGTTATAATAAAAATTTTTCATAACAGGAAAATAATGATTAATATTTTTAAATACGCTTTAATGCTTTTTTTACTGATTCCGCAAAAAGTATTTTCGGAACAAGAGCATGATATATATATTAAAGAATTTCCTGATAATAACATAAACTATTTCTTTAAAAATAATAAAGCCGAAGCGTGGCGTTTAGTATACGCTGATCTTAGCCGACCACCTGCTGATCCTAACGGTAAAAATCATTGCAGCGGTGATGAAGTAGCCCATGATGAGGCACTTTCTTTTGATGTATCAAATATTATAAAAAATACTGGGGATAATTTTAATATTGATAATATTCATTTTTATTATGATGGAGAGTCTGGAAAAAAAGCACTTTCTTTACTACTAAATGACCCAAAAATTAAAAATTCGTTCATTTCATTAGGTGAAGTATTAATCAACAAACAAGAATCGAAATTTTCAGTCTTAACTGAAGATAGATTGTACAAACCATTGACCCTATTAAATTACAATAAAGAAAATAAAATGTATGTTTGTTTTGGTTATTTACAGCATTTGATTATTACTCCCATCACTCAAGTTATTGAAGAATATATCGGTCTTGCTGCCAAAATTACAAATACTAATACCGCTATAGATCCTCGAAAAATTGTTTTTTGGTACGACGGTTCTAAAGCCGCTCCTATTAACAGCCCTCCAATTACGCAAACGCGGGCTTCTTCGTCTAAAGTAACTAAAAAAGCACGCAAAACCCCTTGAAGAAAACGGAACTGGGCTAATGCAAGAAAGTAGCGCGTAAAAATGCTAAAATTGTCATTTTAATCAGCCATTAGCCTTTTTCTATTCATGTCCAGCCCCTTAAAACTCCCTATTGAAGCCCTCAAATTACACATTGATTTAACGGGGTTTGACTTCCCGCCCGCACCGCGTTTGCAAAATACCATTTTAGGGCAGGACAGAGCGCGGTCAGCACTGGAATTTGGCGTGGCAATGCCCAATGCAGGCTATAATATTTTTGTGATGGGGGACACAGGTTTAGGGCGTGTTTCTATGATTACCAATCATTTGAACACACTGGCACAAACCATTACCGCGCCGTCTTCTTACGCTTATGTGGATAACTTTGATAATCCCAGAGAGCCGATTGCCATTGAATTGCCCGCAGAACTCGGACAGGTGTTCAGTAAGTCGATTGAAAAGCTGATAGATGATTTACTGGCGACTTTTCCTGCGGTGTTTGAAAGCCCTGCTTATCAACAAAAAAAATCCGCGTTAGAACGCCAACTCAGTCAGGCATATAACAACGCGATTGATTTTGTGGATAAAAAAGCCCAGACGCTGAATATTGCCTTATTTCGTGACAATGAAGCGATTACTTTCGCCCCGATACGCGACAATAAAGCTCTCAATGAAGACCAATTTACCCAATTACCGCAAGCCGAGCGGGAATTATTTCATCAACAAGTGGCGCAACTGGAAGACTGTTTAAGCGAAGAACTGCTGGAATTACCGCAATGGCGCAGAAACTTGGTGGAAAAAACCAAGCAATTGGATAATGACACCATTCATGCCGCCATTGAACCGTTATTTAACGAGCTGAATGACACTTACCAGAATGTGGATGATGTCATCACTTATCTGGCAGAAATCAAAAAAAATCTGGATAACACCGTTGCCGATTATCTGACTCCGACACGCCTTGAACCGCGCGACACCAGCAGCAAACGCAGTGTTTTAACCGAGCAGTACGCACCCAATATTTTGGTGGATAACAAACAGGAAAACGGTGCGCCGATTATTTTTGAGCCGCATCCGACTTATCAGAATCTCTTTGGACGTATCGAATATATCAGCGATCAAGGCACATTGCTCACCAGTTATCGCCGAATTTGTGCGGGCTCATTGCACAAAGCCAACGGCGGTTATTTAATTCTCGATGCCGAAAAATTATTGACCTATCCGTTTGTCTGGGAAGGCTTAAAACGCGCCTTGCAATCAGGTTATATTGAAATTGAATCGCCGTATTCCGAGCTGGGTGTGAATACCATCACTCTCAAGCCCGAAGTGATTCCGCTGAAAGTCAAAGTTATCCTCATCGGCTCACCCGATACTTATTACTTGTTGGAAGAACTGGATAGCGAATTTAATGAGATGTTCAGAATTCTTGCCGATTTTGACAACACCATTCCCCGCACCCACGAATCCACGCAGGGTTTTATTGCCGTGATGATAAAACACGCCGCCGACTCAGGCGCAAAACCGTTGACGCGCGAAGCCATCACAGGCTTGATAGAACACAGTTGCCGCTTGTCAGAAAATCAACAACACTTCTCCGCCCGCATCAATGATTCGCTGGATATTGTTGCCGAAGCCAATCTATTTTGTCAGCAAGCCAACGATGACACCATTGACAGCAAACATATCGAACAAGCCCTACGCGCCCGAGAATTCCGCAACGGCAGACTGTCACAAGTCATACTCGATGAAATGCTCGACGGCACGGTGCTGATTGATACCGACGGCGCGGCAATCGGTAAAATCAACGGCTTAACCGTATTGGAAATCGGCGGCACCAGTTTCGGCGCACCCGCGCGTATCACCACCACCGTTTATCCGGGTTCACGCGGCATTATTGACGTGGAACGCGAAGCCGAATTAGGGCAATCCATACATTCCAAAGGCGTACTGATTTTAACGGGCTACCTAGGGCATTTTTACGCCCAGCAATTCCCGTTAGCCATCTCCGCCAGTATTGCGATTGAACAATCCTACAGCTACATCGACGGCGACAGCGCGTCACTCGCGGAACTGTGCTGCTTAATTTCCGCGCTCACCTGCGTACCCATCAAACAAGGCTTTGCCGTCACAGGCTCAATCAACCAATACGGCGAAGTGCAAGCCATCGGCGGTGTGAATGAAAAAATCGAAGGCTTCTTCCGCCTCTGCAAAGCACGCGGTTTAAACGGACAACACGCCGTCATTATCCCCGCCGCCAACAAACGCAATTTAATGTTAAAACAAGAAGTGATTGATGCCGTTGCGCAAGAGTTATTCGCCGTCTACGTCGTGTCCACCGTCCATGAAACGCTGGAACTGCTCACAGGACAATGCGTCGGCATCATGGATGAAGCAGGCAACTACCCAGAAGACAGCATCAACTTCAAAGCCATCTCCCGCCTAAAAGAAATCGCCGAACTGGAAGATGATGACGATAAAGAAGAGGAAAAAGAGGGGGAGAAGGTTTAATCATCAAGAATATAATAAGTAATAGGGTTTATATTCTAAAAACCTCAGGTATTACTATATCTCATTTAGGCTAAAGCAGCTTTTAAGGAATAACAATTAATGAAAATAGTCTCAATTTTCTCAGGAGCTGGTGGGCTTGATTTAGGTTTAATTCAAGCTAACCATCAAATTATATGGGCAAATGACATTGATTCTGACTCCTGTGAAACATATAAATTAAATATTGGAAACCATATTATCTGTAAAGATATATCAAAAGTAGAATTGGCAGAAATTCCAGATTGTGATGTTGTTATTGGTGGTTTTCCATGCCAAGGTTTTTCAATGGCGAATATGTTGAGAGTTGTTGATGATGAACGAAACACGCTTTACAAACAATTTTATAGAATTATAAAGGGTAAAAAACCTAGCTATTTTATTAGAGTTGTTGTTCCATTATAAAACAATCAGTTAGCGAGATAGAAGTTCCAAAGCCCCGCGCAGACTCCGAGAATATCATCATATAAATCAATAAGATGGTTTCTTAGTCTGTCAGAAAGAATGCGGTAACGCTTC